>JAUCGI010000156.1 GCA_030378035.1 Desulfobacterales bacterium HSG2 | reverse complement strand
TGACATCGGATGATAAGAGGGAGGCATGTTAAGTTATCCGCCATCATTTTATGATTATTGCAACAGGAAAAGTTGGCAACCGTCCGAATATTGGACATTCTTCCGTCGTTTTAAAATGACTGCACCCGTTTCAACCCTTAAAACCACTTTTTCGGGGGCAAAAAGGCCCTTCTAAGAAAAATGGCAAGAGCAAACCTGGGGGGCGAGTTTTTGGAGGGTACGGCATATTTAATCCCGGAACCTTATAGCGCTCTTTCTGACCCTGAAAAGGCCGGTTTAAGACCTGAAAACACATATTTTTGGAATGAATATGCTGAAATTACAGGGTGATAGCTTGGTCCGACCCCATTTCACCATAGCTTGGTCCGACCCCATTTCACCTTTAACCCTAATCCGTATATCGATTAGGATTTGACCAATAAACAGAAATTCGTTTTCTTCAGATCCTTTCGGAACAATTCTAAACTTTTTTAAATTGGAAAACTTTTTTTGAAATCCCTGTTCTTTTCTTTTGACATGCTGGTTGAATTCCTTTTGATTCAATATCGGGTTGTAGTCTGTTGTGAAATTACGCTCATCAAAAACTGACTTCAAGGGACGGGAGTTTGCCCTGACAACGGGGTGTGACAGAACAAAAAGCAGGCTGTTACGGACAGGCGGAACTGATACCCGGCGTTATCTGTGACGGCCATGTGCCGGATGACGACACTGCTGTCATTGGGAAGAATTGGGTCGGACCAAGCTGAGTCTCAGATATAAAAAAAATGCTGATTTTGGCTTTGAAATGTGGCTATAACCGCTTTTTTGAGGCCAAAAAAGACGTTATGGAACAGGAGCAAATAAAGACAAATGGCAAGAGCGAACCAGCATTATGTTGCCAAGCACGTATGGCATCTGACCCACCGATGTCACAAAAAAGAACTTCTGCTCAGATTTGCCAGAAATCGTCATCGCCGGATGCAGTGGCTGTACAAAGCCAGAAAAAAAGTACGGCCCTGTGACACTGAATTATATGGCCACATCAAATCGTATGCTATGCATTTGCTGGTTTATGATCATGCGGGTCGTGATGTTACCCGGAAAAGGTTCGTTTATGAGCCTGAACACACGCACAAAATAAATTTTGTACTCCGGACGGCCTGAATACCCACAATCCGGTTGAATAATTACAGGACACGAAAAGACACGAAAAACTTACGCCCACAACCGGGTCCCTGTTTCCTGTTTCGTGTGTTTCGTTCGTGGTATGAATTATTACAAAAAATGTCCCGCTTTATGCTGATAGCCATTTTTTCTTACAGGTTATAGCTGTGGTTATAAAATGAATGCCGCCGACCAATCCGGCTAAAGCATATAAAATATGTTAAATTTTCTGAAGTTTTCAAAACTTTTCCATGAAAATCGAAAAGTGATTTAAACTTTCCTCTCATCATAGCACATGGAGCAATCACACAAAAAAAGTGAACTGAAAAATGAAGGATGCCAATTTTTTTCAATTTTTTTATTTTTGCTATTGTTTTTTCAAAAATAATGGTGTAAGGTCATTTCCAAAATTGATCAAAACTCTGATGAATTTGCCTGAATTCAGGCGGTTTGGCCGCAGGCTGTGAAAGCCCGAAAATGAATTCAAAGTTTCAACATTAATAAAGGTCTGATCTGAAAAAGCGACGATTCGGGTCGGATCATAAAAAATGCTCTGGCTACCGGACAATTTAGAGCTATAGGTTTAATATTGAATTGAATTCCTTCTGATTCAATATTTCGGGTTGTAGTCTGTTCTGAAATTACGCTCATCAAAACTGTCTTCAAGGGACGGGAGTTTGCCCTGACAACGGGATGTGACAGAACAAAAAGCAGTCTGTTACGGACAGACGGAACTGATACCGCGTTATCTGTGACGGCTATGTGCCGGATGACGACACTGCTGTCATGAATAGAACCGGAACAGCGGAACTGTTGCCTGTTCACTACAAAGTCTTGCAGAACATCGACCAGAGGCATTCCGATTTGCTGACAAGGGTTTGGACATCGCGACCCAAACAGTCGCGATAGTTGCCTGACTTCATGCTGATTGTGCCAACAAAAAAATAATTTCCAAAATGTCACAATTTTGGAAAATCTGCGACTATAGTGAATAAAGGCCGGAACACCGGATAATTTCAAACATCAGAACAGATAAAACTTTTCTTAACACTGAGGCTTTATAACATTTTGGAAAATCCTGAGATTTGAACGGATTATCATGACCCACACATGCATGCATATCGTCTGCCGGCCTGGGACAGGGCTGTGAATACTGCCGTATCAGATAAAGCGGACACTGTAATGAATTCCTTGTCCTGCTGAAACAGAAAGCGCCTTTCCTGACAGCAAATATTTTCTCGACAAGCAAAAGCGTGAAGGCAGGACCGGCAAATTTCCTTTCAGATACAAAGATAAATGCTGATTATAACGGATTTAGGGGAGCTTCCCTCTGACCCGCCATGGTCTGTCTGTCTGAGCGGAACCCAACGCAGAGGACGCAGAGGACGCGGAGTCACGCAGAGGAAATCGCCCGGATCCTCGCCCCGCTGCCCATTGAGTTGGGAGTCGGAGCGGCCTGACAGTGCCTGAAACAATGTCTTCCCCAACCTGATGGCGGTGATCCTCCGCTCTGGTCTGCTGATATCTCTGCGTGTCTCCGCGTTCTCCGCGACCTCTGCGTTGAGCCTCCCCTAAATCCGTTATAATCAGGATAAATGAACTGGAAAAGAGCACAGAAGCGATGGTTCATTGGGGGTCGGACCGACCCCGAACTAAACCCGAACTAAACCCCGAACTAACTTAGCTTGGTCCGACCCCGAACTAACTCAACCTTGCTGAAAGCTTTGGGATGTAATAATGACAAAAGAATTTAAATCTCCTGCCAAACGCCATTCAATTCGATCAGTGACTCAGAAGTCTGTGGCAAAAAATAAAAACACAGTTATTGAACCGAGAATTAATGTTTCTGACGATGTGGCAAAAATTAATGCGGGAGAGGCGTATAAGATAGGCGACAAATTTATAGTCAATGATCGAACTTATGGCTTTCATAATGGAACATTATATCCCATATCGGGACCGGGATTTCACACACTTGACCGAGGAGCATATAAAGCTTTGGGCGTCTTCAATAAGTTCGGTAATTCACAGCAGGCGAGAAGCATATTGAAAAATATGGAGATTGGCAACGAGCAGATAGAAGAGGCTCTGAATCTTTGGAGGTTGGGACAATGAATTGGCAAGACATACTCGTAAACAGAATTTTATCAGATGAGGAGATTAAAGCCGGATTATGTCATATCTTTAACATTCGCTATTCTGAAATTATGATAACCGGGGAATTGCCGGCTGAACCCCTGTCTCCGAATATCAGAGTGCTTTGTGAGAAATCGGAAACAGAGGGGGATTTTACGGCATTGCTTTCTGTTTACATTCGTGATGAGAAGTTGGAAGATTCGGATGTCCTGTATTCAGCAGGGCAGTTTTGCAAAAAACTCGGATGTTCGTGTCTGATAACGGATAATTCTGCCAATCCGTATTCATGGATACTGGTTAATGATGCCCCAAAATATGAAAAAGTTTATCTTGATGCGGATAAATTAGATGATGGTATGTATGTAATTGATCTGAATGCACGACAGAAAGCAGACCCTGAGTCGAAAATGAAAAGAATTCCGCTGGTTCCTGTCATTTCCGAGCATAATACCATGGAAGGCCACAGATTATGGTAAAACTTGGATTCCAAATCGTTTTGCATTGAGGGGCGTGTGAAATTCACTCTCAAAGCGGAAATGGAACTGGATGAATGTCTTGAGAAAAGAGATGTCTATGAGGCTATCCTCAGTGCCGATGAAATTTACAAAGTCCTGAACAGCACAAATCCCTATACGGGAAAAAAGGAAAAACTTTATATTATCATGGGACTGACCTATGATGATATTCTGATTTACACAAAAGGCAAGATTGCCGATATCAGATTTTATATCCTCATTTCCTCCAAGCGTGCCTTATGAGAGAAGAAGAATTCACAGAATGCCCGATGTGCGGCGGACAGCTAAGACAGCACACTGTCCTGGAACACCCCTGGAAGGGTGTCATTCCCGATGTGCCTCATCACAAGTGTCTCCGATGCGGCGAAATCTTTCTGGACGGGGCGGCTTTTGATATTGTGCATTCCTACGGGCGCAGAGAAAAAATTCCGGCATAGTCTGCCTGAGAAAAAAGGCAGAATTGGGTTAGAATTGGGTTTAGAATTGCAGAATTGGGTCGGACCAAGCTAAGTCCGGGGTCCTGATCACCCATTATCCTTTACAAAGATAGATGAACTGGGAAAGAGCACAGAAACGATGATAAAATTCCTTAACAAGACAGGAAAGCCCGAAGACGAATCCGGAGTTTCATCATCAACATTAATCATACTGGCTGAAATTTAAAAAACGAATTATAACGCCTTTTTGGGAGCAGAGTGGATTCCGGGTCGGAAATGACAGGTTCGGAACCTCTGAAAACAAAGTTCCCCGAAAGGCGTTATAATCAGAAAAAAAACAGGTGGGACTATCACCATGACTCAGAACTCACTAACAAAGGGAAACCGGGCCATCCGCCTATTCACCGACCGCAACCAGTTTGTCAGGTTGTTTGCCGGATACCTGAATGACGACCCGCCCCGTGAAAAAATCCTGTTCTTCCACGGAGACGGCGGGAACGGCAAATCGCTCCTGCTGAAATATCTGGGGGAGAAATGCTGCAAGCGGTTTTATGCGGAAATATGGCGGGAACTCGAATCGATTCAGGAAGACGCGGCCTTTGCATCCGAAATTGAAAAGGCCGGAAAAGAGGACTATAAGCCCGTCCCCCTGTCATTCATCGATTTCGAGCGGCCGCCCATGGGCGAGGATGACACCAAAAACCATTTCTACGGACTGCTCAGGCTGAGAAAAAAAATCGCAAAGTCGGCCTCTGATTCAGGATACCAGATGCAATTCCCGCTCTACGATTTTGCCTGTGTCTGGTATCTGCATAATGAGGGGAAATCTTCGGAAGATATCAGGCGGCTTTTTCCGTTAAGTGAAATTGCCGGTCTGATTGCCCCTGCTGTCGATTTTTTAGACGGAACCCCCGTCGGTTCTTTAGTAAAGGGCATCTTGGAATTCCTTGCCAAAGACAAGAGAGAAAAATTCAATTTATACATGCAGAAGCGACAACTGACCCCCGAACAGCTTGAACTCATTCGGGAGAAAAAACCCACGGAACTGATTGATGACCTGCCCCATTATTTTGCCCATGACCTGAACGCCGCCATGAAAGCAGATCACACGCCCCAGCGACTTGCCCTGTTTTTCGACACCCATGAAGCGTTCTGGGGAGTTCAGCGGAAATGGTCAAAACATTTGCTGTTCTATCAGGATGAATGGCTGCGCCGATTACTGAACGACTTGAAACTTTCAAATGGCATTGTCGTTGTATTCGCAGGCCGGCAAAAGCCGAGATGGAAAGAAGCAGTCCTCTTTCCTCTCCCTGAAGAGAATCTGGATACCCAACTGGTCTGGCATCTGTCAGAGAGATACGCGGCAGTCTATCTGCAAAATGCCGGAATCTCGGATGTATCGGATGAACCCCTGCGACAGGCCATGATCCGCTATGCCAGCGCGAAAAAGGATCAGGTGCATCCGTTTTATCTCGGCTTATGCGCCGATGTGGTGCTGACCGCCAGAGAACACGATATCCCCATACAATCGGATGACTTCTCTGATATTCCCGAAATTTCGCAAAAATCCCGGATACTGACCGAACGCCTGCTGAAATATGTGGATGAGGAGATGGAGAATGCCATTGAGGCATTGAGCGCGTGCCGGAGTTTTGATTTCAAGCTTTACAAAAAACTGGGAAAGGCCCATGAATTTCAAGCCACCCATGGCACATTTGAAACCCTTGTCCGATTCTCCTTTGTGTGGGAGAAAGAAGGAGAGGAGAACCGATATCGCATTCATGATCTGCTGCGTCGGTTTTTCGACGACAACCGTCATCCCACCACACTCCGAACCCATGCCGGTTTGGAAAAATATTACCGCGGACAGGGAAATGTCCCCGAAGCAATCTATCATCTGATATGCCTGGATCGGAGACAGGGGAGAGAAAAACTGATAACAACTTTCAACCAGGCAAAAGAACAAGGGAATTTGAGATTATGTCAGAGCTTGCTGGAGATCAGAGAGGAGATGTCTTTCTACTTGGACAGATCGCCCAGGAGGTAGGAGACTATTTCGTCCTGATCAGACGATATGAAGAAGCCATAGAAGAGTATGAAGAGGCCGTCACGGCGTATGGTATGGTTGCCGCTGATTCATCTGTATTTGACAAGGCTCAGAAACTCATGGAAATTGTCCGGAAGTGTCTGAACAAGTTAAAAGGTGAGGACGATTCTGTTGAAGCTCCTTCTTCTGCTTCTTCCGGTCTGCTGGATAAAATCCGTGAATTCGGAGAAGCTTTAAAAGATATGGTTTCGCCGGGTATTCAATGGGAACTGGCTTTTGAAATGAGTACAAAAACAAAAGGAGATGATGATAAAAGTATAAGACTGCCGGGGATGATCCGTATTGCAGGAGACCGGAAAGAAGATGAGGTCTGTCTAAATATCGGCTCGGCAGCGATACCGCGGGAGATGGAGCAAATCCCCCATGAAATTCTGACAAAATTTCTGAACCAGTTGAACAGCGGCGAAGAGACCTTTTATTATCAAATTCTGCTGAAGGATCCGGACGGCAAATGGTCGGTATTCCCGGATGACCCTGAGGAGATATATAACCTTGAAATACCGGTTCCCGACACAGTTCCTGATGACAGGTTCATACTTCTTTTACATACAGAGAGTGACAAACTGAAAGAGAACACAAAAACGATCCTGACATCGCTTAACAACACCGGCACACCGGGACATGACCTGTCTTCACTGCTGGTGATGCGGGTTGACATCCGGAAAAGCTGAGGAGATGAAAAATGATTTCGTCCCAGGCAAATTGCAGTTTCATCAACAGGATTGAAGAGATTCTGAAAAAAGGGGATATTGAGACCTCATTGCAGGCCCTTGCCTCAGAAATTCTTCAGTTTGAGAAAGAGAACCTCAAACCAGAAAATGCCTTATGTCAGAGAGGACTCTCAAAAGAGAACCATGCGGTCAGCCGAATCGCCCAGGTCTGTGAAAAAGGAACCGCCTTTCACAGTGCAGCTCTGGCGGATATGGCCGATTTCCAGATAAAAAATTATGAAACTGGAACCGGAACCGAAAATAAGCCGTTAAACCACCAGCAGAGACGCCGGCAGCTTGAAGATATGATCCGCATCCTCCAGCCCTTTGAAGAGGAAACGAAGGACATGCGGCTTCCCGCTTTGCTGGCGCGTCTCTATCTGTACAGAGGCATGCTTTACAAACCCAGGGGGCGGATCACGCCGGCAAGAAAAACGGAGGCCCTGAAAAAATCGCTTCGGCTTTCAGAAAAAGCCGCCCGAGAGTTTCCGAACAAATCTCAGGATGCGGTTTTTGCATGGAGAACATGGGCCGAGGCTGCCCTGGAACTGAGACGCGCAGACAGGGCGTATTCCATTCCTCTGAAAGAACTGAAAAGAGCCGCCTCTCATATAAGAGCTGGCGGCATTGCCGGTCTGAATGATATCCTGATTCTGCTGACCGATGCCGAGCAGAATCATACAGAGAAATCTCTCAAACTCCTCTTGAAATTGAAAAAAAAAGACGAAAAAAAGGACTGGGACCGCCCCTTTGATCTGTTCCTTTTAAAATCGAGGATACTCTTTCTGACAGACCGGACGGACGAAGCCGACGGATATCTGGAAAAAGCGATTCAAAAAGCTCCCTGGGCTTTTTCTGATCCGTTCTGGGATGATCTGACTGATTTTTTTAAACGGCTCAGAGCGAACGGATGCAAGCTGTGGAAAAAGAGGGCCGTTCAGGCACATCAGGAGTCCCGGAAACGGGAAGCATCGCTCACCGACACGATTTCGTTACGCTGGTACTGGGCAAGACAGAAAGACCTGTATGATTTGGCTTTTTTTGCTGCCGACACTGCGGAAAAACGGGCAAAGATAGCCGATTCTCTCAAATCAAGACCGATACTCCGATATCAGGCATTAAAGGAACTGGGAAATATTGAGGGGGTTAATGAGATTCTTGACAGGGAGGATGAGGCAAGGGACGGGCGGTATCTGAAAAACCGGCCGAATCTGAGGGGAGAGAGCAAAGCCAGGATATCCCGGAAGATAAAGAAGAGCGTACACTCGATATCCCTTCCCCTTTCGTGGACTACAATCCATTTTTATCTGAACGAACTCGAAGGGAAGCAAAAGGGATATGCCCTGATTTTCAACTCCGAAGACAAGGCCTGGAAAGAAAAAATCTTTGACTACAGCGAGCTTCACCGAAAATTTCTGACGTGGCAGAAACTCTATCTTTCAGAGGGAACCGATTCAGCAGCGGATTCCCTGGTTGACTTATGCCGTGAAATCGGTAAGACCATGCCGTTTCTCTTTAACGGAACACTTCCGGGAAAAGGGAATATTCTCTGGATACCGCACGGATTTCTGCATCGTCTTCCCTTGCACGCAGCCATTTACAAAGATGACACCGTTTTTTTGGAGAAGCATATATCCAGATACATTCCCGCATGGCATTTTCTGGCCCGGAAAGATGACACCCGGGAAAAGGATAAGACTTTAAAAAAAGGCATTCCCCCATGGCGTCGCTTTCTGAGCCGGATTGTCCGAAAAGCAGACGGAAAGCATTTAATTAAGCGGTTGCGGCCAGGCGATTCCGATAAGTTTGGCAAGCTTGGAAAAGAAGAATGGGAGAACAGGAAAGGCAAAGAGATACCCGGGGCGACAGATGAGGATCTGAAAGCGAGTATTCGGATGAATCCCCGGATACTGACCATCCTGTGTCACGGACATGGTGAGATTCTGAATCCGTTCAAATCATATCTTGAACTCGAAAATTCTGAAATGACAGTGCTTGATATTATCAAATCCGAAAACGTCAGACTCTCGGGGACAAGGGTATTGCTGGGGGCATGTGAATCGGACATGGCACCGCCCACCGAACATACCATTGATGAGCATCTCTCTCTCAGCACCGTATTTCTCTCCCATAATGCCGGAGAGGTGGTTGCAGGACTGTGGAAGGTTCGGAACGATATGGTTGACGGGTGTTATCATGAGATACTTGACGCGGGCGACATTTCAGAAGCATTGAAAACGTGGCAGGAAAAGCAGATTAAAAAGAGAAAATGGAAGAAAAACAGGAATAACAAAATATTTTATCAAATCGTGCCCTTCCGTGTCATGGGATTCCCGGAGATTTTGAAAACTCCGGACCGACAGTGAGGATGATGGAGACACAGCGTTATGTCGGTGCAAATTTGAGATAAACAGTGTCCGGAACATGACAGAAAAGGATTAAGGCTATTGCCGGAGAGACACTTTGTTTTTACGCTCCGGATTTTATTCATAAGTAGATGATCAATAATTTTGTAACATTTTTAGCCTTGACTTTATAAATATAAATGGTATACTTCTGGAATAACAAAAAGGAGGTTTCCGATTATGAAATATGTCTCCGGTCTTGACGAGGCCG
>JAUCGI010000155.1 GCA_030378035.1 Desulfobacterales bacterium HSG2 | reverse complement strand
ACCTATTGCAATAGTAAGAATGCAGGAGTTATGGAATGAAAAATATACATGAACAGACTTCAAACAATCTCAGGCAAATGCGAAAGCAACTGATCTCGGACTTTATAGAGAAACAAGACGCTTATCATACCCGGGATCCGGAAACCTCTTCCCCTGATTCTCAGACTTTGAACTGGGAACAGGAGTCCAATTTCCTGGAGCAGAATACCCGGCTTTTAGATAATTATTTTCTTGAAGGTTTCGAGAAAAGCGAGGTCGGTCTCAGAATGGGCTTCAATAAAAAGCCTTACGCCATCATTGCTCTGGGAGGATATGGAAGAGAGGAGCAATGCGTCCATTCTGATGTGGATATCCTCTTCCTCTTTGAAAAGGCCGTTCCCGATGAAGCTGAGACGCTTATTCAGGAGATCCTCTACCCGCTATGGGATAGCGGTCTTGATGTGGGACACGCAACCCGCTCTGTTAAAGAATGTGTGAAGATCGCCGGCCAGAATATCGAAGTGCTGACTTCGCTTCTGGACGCCCGGTTTATATGCGGCATGTCTTCCCTTTATTCAAATATGATGGAGGACCTCAGAAAAAAAGTCATTTCCAGGCGATCTGACGAATTTGTCAAACTGCTCGTTGAGAGGAACCAGCAACGGCACCTCCATTTCGGAGACTGCGCCTATTTGCTCGAACCGAATCTCAAAGAAGGTCGGGGAGGCCTGAGGGACTATCACACGATCCTGTGGATCGCACGGATAAAAGCCGGTATCAAACAGCCCAGGGACCTTGAATATTACGGATGTTTCTCCCATGAAGAATTCAGGAGGCTGACAGATTCGCTCTTCTTCATCTGGTATGTAAGGAACCGTCTGCACCGCATAGTCGGGAGAAAATATGATCAGCTTCATTTCGGACACCAGGAGGAACTGGCTCAGGCGATAGACTTCAGGAAAGATAACGGACAGCAGCCGGTAGAGATATTCTTAGGCAAACTTCATGAAAAAATGGAGTTTATAAAACATCAGCATACCATGTTCCTTTATGATCTGGGACTGATAACGCGTCAGAAACGCGGAAGAAAATCTCTCAAAGAGACTGAGATAAGCGGGCTGGAAGTGAAAAAAGGGATGCTTAACTTTGCTTCCTCAAAAGATATTCCCGACTCTCCCGAGCTGATGATAAAGATATTTGAGGAAAGCGCCCGTCTGAAGCTCCCCCTGAGCGCGGAAGCCAGACGGCTTGTGGAAGATTTTCTGCATCTTGCGGATAAAAAATTCAGAAATTCGGCATCCGTTGTCAGATCCTTTGAGCAGATTCTGATTGAGCCAGCCCCGAATTTCAATGTGCTGAATGAAATGTTAAATACGGGCTTTCTGGTGAAATTCATCCCTGAATTCAAATGCATCGTGAACCGGATCCAGTACGACGAATATCATGTCTATCCTGTGGACAAGCATTCGCTGCACACCGTTCGGACAATAAAGAAGTTCGGCACACCCGATGATCCGACAAAGGATGGGTTTTGCGGTGATCTGTACAAGGAACTTCCTGACAAAAGACTGTTGCTGTGGGCAGGACTGCTCCATGATATCGGCAAAGGGGAACCGGGCGGAGGCCACTCTCTGAAAGGCGGAAAAATTGTCGCGGATATCCTTGCAGAAAAAGGTTACAAACCCGAAGAGATTGAAACGGTTTCATTTCTTGTGCGGGAACATTTGCTTCTGATGAAAACAGCGACGCGAAGGGACGTCCATGATGAAGAGACAGCCATGTTCTGCGCCAGAAGGATCAAAGATGCCGATCATCTGAAGATGCTCTGTCTTCTGACCGTTGCGGACGCCATATCCACCGGGGCAAAAGCATGGAATGACTGGATGTCAAGCCTCCTGACCAGCCTGTTCCTCAGTATTCTGAATGTTCTGGAAAAAGGAGAATTTGCAACAACCGAGGCTGTGGGAGTTGTCGAGAAAAAGAAAAAGGAGGTTTTGGACACAGTTTCCAAGCCGCCGGAGGGTCTGCAAACTTTTTTCAATGTGATGTCCCCGCGGTATCTTCTTTATACTCCGACGCCGGATATTCTGGAACATATCGGGCTTTACAGAAAAATCGGCTCGGCCGGTTTTGTATGGAAAATCACCAAATCGCCGGATCTGGATATGAGGACCGTCACCATCTGCGCCAAAGACGCTCCCGGGCTCTTCTCAAAGATTTCAGGGGTGTTCACTCTGAACAGCATCGATATCCTCAATGCCCAGATATACACTTGGAAAAACAATATTGCCCTCGATATTTTCGAGGTGAAACCGCCTCCGGATCAACTGTTTGAAGATGAAAAATGGGAGCGGGCAGCAGAAAATCTTCGATCGGCCCTGTCAGGAGGCTTGGTTCTCTCAGAGGCCCTTGCCGAAAAGATCGCCGGATACGGATTGATCAGGCCCTGTATTTCGGAAAGGCCTCACAGAATTACCGTGGATAATAAAAGCTCCAGCTTTTTCACCATTATCGAAGTGTTTACTTATGACTTTCCGGGACTGCTTTTCAGAATCACGGACGCGCTGTTCAACTGCGGTCTTGATGTCCGGGTGGCCAAAATCGCAACAAAAATCGATCAGGTGGTTGATGTTTTCTATGTCAGGGATTTTAACGGGGAGAAAGTGGATTCAAAGCAGGAATCCACAATAAGGGCAGCTATAGAAAAAGTTCTGCCGACACTGAACTTTCCGATTTTAGTTTAAGGGTTAAGGGGTTAAGGCTTAAGGGGTTAAGGCTTAAGGTGTTAAGGGTTAAGGGTTAAGGGTTAAGGGTTAAGGATCGCTCCGCATACAACCTTAAACCTTAACTCCTTAACTCCTTAACTCCTTAACTCCTTAACTCCTTAACTCCTTAACTCCTTAACTCCTTAACTCCTTAACTCCTTAACTCCTTAACTCCTTAAACCTTAACTTAATGTTTGACTTTTTATTAATTTTCTAACAAAAGGAGGTTGTAAAAAATGAGGTTAAAACATTTGGCTCTGACTGTAGTTCTTTCAATCGTTCCATTTTCTTCGGCGTTTGCCGGTGAAGATGTCTTAAACTCCGGAGACACCGCTTGGATGATCGTATCCACAGCATTGGTGATGATGATGACACCGGCCGGCCTCGCGCTCTTTTACGGAGGCATGTCAAGGTACAAGAACCTGCTAAACACGTTTGCAATGACATTTGTTGCATACTGTCTTTCAAGTGTGATCTGGATGATGTGGGGATATTCCCTTTCCTTTGGGCCGGATATAGGAGGAATCATCGGAGGATGGGACAACCTGTTTATGAACGGAATTGGTGTTGACAGCCTGTCAGGAACGATTCCGACTTATGTATTTGCACTCTTTCAGATGACATTTGCCTGCATCACAGTGGCCCTTGTTCTGGGATCCATTGTTGACAGAATGAAATTCTCTTCATGGATTGTATTTGCGATTTTATGGGTGACGTTCATTTACTGCCCTGTTGCTCACTGGGTATGGGGCGGCGGATGGATGGGCGCCATGGGCGCTCTTGATTTTGCCGGCGGCACGGTGGTTCACATCAATGCGGGAGTTGCAGGTCTTGTGCTGACGCTGATGGTCGGAAAACGCATCGGATACGGAAAAGAAACCATGTTTCCGTCAAGCATCACCTTAACCGCGCTGGGCGCGGCCCTGTTGTGGTTCGGATGGTTCGGTTTCAACGCGGGCAGTCAGTTGGCTGCGGATGGTATTGCCGGGTCCGCGTTTATGGTCACCAATACGTCCGCATCCATGGCCGGACTTTCATGGATGTGTGCGGAATGGCTGTATCACAAAAAACCGACGGTACTGGGACTGGCTTCCGGAGTTGTCTCAGGGCTTGTCGCTATCACACCTGCGGCGGGATTTGTCAATTTGCCGGCTTCTCTGTTTATCGGATTTGTTGCCGGCATCTTCGGCTTTTTCAGCGTTGCCATACTCAAGCACAAAGCGGGCTATGATGATTCTTTGGATGCATTCGGCGTGCATGGTATGTGCGGGATATGGGGAGCGCTTGCCACAGGGATTTTGCAAATCCGGCAATCAACGAAGCCGGAAAAGGGCTGATTTACGGAAACGCGAAACAGTTGTGGATCCAGGTTGTTTCAATCGGCGCGACCGCAATTTACACAGCAATCGGAACATTTGTTGTCGTGCTTGTGACAAAAATCATTACCCGCGGGCTCAGAGTGGAACAGGAAAATGAGATTGAAGGACTTGACAGTTCAATACATGGGGAAAGAGCTTTTGAAAATTGGTCCGTTGTCCGTTGTCCGTTGTCCGTTGCGATTAACAACTGACAACTGACAACAAACAACTGACAACAAACAACTGACAAACCATAAGGAGATATAAATGAAGAAGATCGAAGCAATTATCAAGCCCTTCAAATTAGATGATGTCAAGGAAGCGTTGAATGAAATCGGTATTCAGGGGATGACGATTTCAGAGGTGAAAGGGTACGGACGGCAGAAGGGTCATAAGGAGATCTATCGCGGGGCGGAATATGTGGTTGACTTCATCCCCAAAATCAAGATCGAAGTGATTGTGGAATCGGACTGGGCAGAGCGTGTGGTGGCAAAAATCCAGGAGTCCGCAAACACCGGCAAACTTGGTGATGGGAAAATCTTTGTATTTCCCATAGAAGAAGTGATCAGGGTTCGCACCGGTGAAAGAGGAAAAGAGGCGATATAATTGGTCAGTGGTCAGTGGTCAGTGGCCAGTGGCCAGTGGTCAGTGGTCAGTGGTCAGTGGTCAGTGGTCAGTGGCCAGTGGCCAGTGGTCAGTGGTCAGTGGTCAGTGGCCAGTGGTCAGTGGTCAGTGGTCAGTGGGTTTGGACCACGAACAACTGACCATCGACAACGAACAACTGACCAACGGACCACGAACAACCGACCATCGACCACGAACAACTGACCATCGACAACGGACCACTAACAATAAAAGGAGTTTATAAATGACACCCAAAGAAGTGTTGGACATGATAAAAGAGAACAAGGCGAGGGTTGTTGACTTGCGGTTTATGGATTTTCCGGGGATTTGGCAGCATTTCACGGTCCCTCTGAGCGAGTTGGAAGAATCAAGCTTTGATGACGGATTTGGTTTTGACGGTTCAAGTATCCGTGGATGGCAGCCGATCAATGCCAGTGACATGCTTGTGATACCTGATCCTTCAACAGCCAGAATGGACCCTTTTTACAAAGAGCCGACATTGGTGCTGATTGGAAACATTGTTGATCCGATTACGCGGGAACCCTATACCCGGGATCCCCGGAATATCGCCAAAAAAGCCGAAGCCTACCTCAAGAGCACCGGTATCGGTGACACCGCATATTTCGGGCCGGAGGCGGAATTCTTCATTTTCGACGATGTGCGTTTTGAATCTTCAAGGAACGGGGCGTTTTACAAAGTTGATTCTGTGGAAGGGATATGGAATAGCGGCAGAGACGAAGGCCCCAACCTGGCTTACAAGCCCCGGCACAAGGAAGGATATTTTCCGGTCCCGCCCACGGACAAGTACCAGGATATGCGCACCGAAATGCTCCTGACCTTGGAAGATCTTGGAATCGATGTGGAGTGCCAGCACCATGAAGTGGCCACAGCGGGTCAGGCGGAAATTGATATGCGGTTCAAGCCGCTGGTTCAGATGGGCGACCAACTGGTATGGTTCAAGTATGTGCTCAAAAATGTCGCGAATCGTCACAACTGCACAGTCACATTCATGCCCAAGCCGCTTTTTGAAGATAACGGAACAGGAATGCATACCCATGTCAGTATATGGAAAGGTGGAAAGCCTCTTTTTGCAGGGGATAAATACGCCGGGGTTTCCCAGGAAGCGCTCTATGCCATCGGCGGCATTCTGAAGCATTGCGGTGCCCTGTGCGCGTTTACCAACCCGACCACCAATTCATACAAGAGACTGGTTCCCGGATTTGAGGCCCCGGTCAACCTGGCCTACTCAAGCCGTAACCGGAGCGCGGCAGTTCGTATCCCCATGTATTCCGCGTCTCCCAAATCCAAACGGATCGAATTCCGGACCCCCGACCCGTCCTGTAACGGCTATATAGCATTTTCCGCCTTGCTTATGGCTGTTCTTGACGGCATTGAAAACAAAATTGATCCGGGCGATCCTCTGGACAAGGATATTTATTCGCTTCCGCCCGAGGAACTGGCCGATGTGCCGTCTGCCCCCGGCTCTTTGGAGGAATCGCTCGCGGCATTGGAGGAAGACTGCGAGTTTCTGCTCAAGGGTGATGTGTTTACCAAGGATGTTATTGACAGGTGGGTTGAATATAAGACCGAAAATGAGATCAACGAAGTCAAGCTTCGCCCGCATCCGCATGAGTTTTTCCTGTACTTTGATATATAGTAAGGGTTAAGGGTTAAGGGTTAAGGGTTAAGGTCATAAGCAGGGAGAACCTTAAACCTTAAACCTTAACACCTTAACCCTTTTAACCCCTGAGAGACTTTGCCCTTTCTTTCAAAGAAATTTTTAATCTCTCTGTCGCCTCATTCCGCCATTTTTTCATATTGCTCATACTGCAAAAGTAAACGCTGACGATTGATCCGAATTTCTGTTTATTCTTTGCCCTGAATTTGACCTGAGGAAAATATTCTTTTTCTGACTTTATCCCGAAAGCTGACTTTATCATGTCCCGCTGCATCACTATCCCGAATACGGAAGCAATGATAAAAATGTCAATGACGGATATCTCCTCCTTCATCAGCGCCACTGCAAAATCTGCTCCGATGGCAATGAGCAGAGCGAATATGATTCTGGACAATCCTCTGGTTATTTTTTTTAATATTCCCTCCGGAACAATAATTACCGTGTCATTCGGCGTTTCAACGGTTGCAAAGTCGGCCCATAATCCGAATGATGTTGCCAGCGCCTGTCCCAGAGATTTGTATCTGCTGCCGTAAGCTTTCCCGAATTTAATGGCGT
The DNA here is from genome assembly GCA_030378035.1 of Desulfobacterales bacterium HSG2. GTDB lineage: Bacteria > Desulfobacterota > Desulfobacteria > Desulfobacterales > 4be13 > JAUCGI01. Next base: position 2,874 of record JAUCGI010000155.1, on the reverse strand, counting down.
CTTTAACCGCCAGTCTTTTTTGTTTTTTATAATTATAAAACCCTTCCCCGTTATCACTGACAGTTATCTTTTTATATTTCCCCAGTGCAATCTTAATCACACAAAGGCCGATTCCTTTTTTCACATGCTGATGAACATTTTCCAGGAGACACGCCGCGGCGCAGATTTCCCTCTCTTTCAGAACTGAACCATGATGTTTTCTCATATAATCGTGAAATTGCCTGTAGTTATTCCCTTTGACAGACCGGAGATCGACTTTGAGATCTTTGATGCGCTCTTTATCCGCTTCCGGACCGGCAAGAACAAAAACGTAAGTATAGGGCATATCCTCCAATTGCATTCTGAGACGGTCAAACCTGCTCCAATCTCCGTCATCCTCATAATAAACCATTGCTTCTTCAGCCTGCTGTATCAGTTCATCCACCTTATCCACAGATGATTCAGGAGAGTCTGATTTTGCCATCTTTGTATCTTTCTTGAGGTTAAAGTTTGTAGTTCCGGCGGCTTGGATTTGGCAATCCAAGCCGAGCAGGGGTCTCCCTTCCGCTCCCGCCGGATTGCCAAATCCGGCGGCTCGGATTTGGCAATCCAAGCCGAGCAGGGGTCTCCCTTCCGCTCCCGCCGGATTGCCAAATCCGGCGGCTCGGATTTGGCAATCCGAGCGGGCATGGGATTGGGTTTGGCAATCCGGGCCGAACGGGCATGGGATCGGATTTGGCAATCCGAGCCGAGCGGGCAAGGACTCGGATTTGGCAATCCGAGCCGAGCGGGCAAGGACTCGGATTTGGCAACTCGAGCCGAGCGAGCATGGGATCGGATTTAACAACCTGAGCCGAGCAAGGACTCGGATGTAACAATCCGAGCCGAGCGAGCAAGGGGATGATGATTTTATTTCAACCCGGAAATGATTTGAAGAATATAAACAACCTCTTCCATTCCGAGTTTGTCGTCATCATTTATGTCAGCGGTGATAAATAGCGGGAGTGCCGGCGTGACTCCGGAGAGGAGTTGCAAACCGAGTATGGCGTCGTTCAGTTCAATGATCTCGTTTCCATCCATATCGCCGGAGATCATATAGCTATCTTCTTCCACAGCAACCGATTCCTTACCGGCCGGAATGTCAACAGGGCCGTTATCTGCTACCGGCGTATCTGCTACAGGTGTATCTGCTACCGGCGTATCTGCTACAGGTGTATCTGTTGCTGGCGGTTTGTCGGGATTTTCCACAACGGTGACGGTGAAACTCTGAACATCGGTTTCCCCCTCTGAATCCTCAACCCGGAGCCGGATGTTGTAAGTGCCCATATCTTCCGGTATGCCTGCGAGCGTACCTGTGGCATTGCCGTTATCCGCAAGTTCGAGCCAGTCCGGGATCTCCGGAGCGGTGATGGCCCAAGTATCATCGGCGTCAGGGTCATCAACGGTGATGCTGTAAGTATAAGCCATCCCCTGCACAACTGTCTCCTCCGGTGTGCTGATGAATGCCGGCGTGTCATTCCAGGGGGCGATGCAGACATATATAATGATACTGTCTGTTAACCATCCGTCAGAAACCTGAACCTCAAAATTGTCTGTACCGTTGTAGTCGGCATAAGGAACATAGCTGATATCCCTGGTGTAACCTGTGCCTTCAGTATAAGCTGTTCCGTTTTCGGCAGCAGTGCTGATGCTCCATGTCAGAACATCCCCGTCAGGATCTGTGGCGTTCAGATTCAGCTCAAAGTCCCTTGGTGAGCCGTCTTCGTCCATATAGACTGTGCCGCATTTCCCATCAACCTGTTCACATATCATATCACAGGTCTTTTCAGCTTGTGATATGATGTTGACATACACGGTGATGGTATCGGTCAGACTGCCGTCGGAAACCTGAATTTCAAAACTGTCCGTGCCGACGTGATCATCATTGGGAATGTAGTCAACGACTTGGGAACTGCCCGTGCTCCCCACATAAGCCGAGCCGTTTTCAGCAGACGCGGTGATATTCCAATACAAAGCGTCCCCGTCAGGATCGACCGCGTTCAGGGTCAGTTCAAAGGGATCCCCGTCCTCATCCATGGTCACCGTGACAGCATCCCCCTCGGCGATTTCGGGCGGGTCGTTCCGAGCGCTGACGCTGACACTTATTATAATGGTATCGGTCAGAGCGCCGTCCGTGACCTGCGCCGTGAAACTGTCCGTCCCGCTGTAACCGGGATTCGGCGCGTAGGTGACTGTCGCGGATGCTCCCGCGGCCGCAATGTCGGCAGCGCCGTTTCCGGCCGCGGTGACGCTCCATGTCAGGGCGTCCCCGTCAGGGTCGGCCGCGTTCAGGCTCAGTTCAAAGGGCGTCGGCGCGCCGTCCTCATCCATGGTCACCGTGACAGCATCCCCCTCGGCGATTTCGGGCGGGTCGTTCCGAGCGCTGACGCTGACACTTATTATAATGGTGTCGGTCAGAGCGCCGTCCGTGACCCGCGCCGTGAAACTGTCCGTCCCGCTGTAACCGGGATTCGGCGTGTAGGTGACTGTCGCGGATGCTCCCGCGACCGCAATGTCGGCAACGCCGTTTCCGGCGGCGGTGACGCTCCATGTCAGGGCGTCCCCGTCAGGATCGGACGCGTTCAGGGTCAGTCCAAAGGGCGTCGGTGCGCCGTCCTCATCCATGGTCACCGTGACAGCATCCCCCTCGGCGATTTCGGGCGGGTCGTTCCGAGCGCTGACACTGACACTTATCATAATGGTGTCGGTCAGAGCGCCGTCCGTGACCCGCGCCGTGAAACTGTCCGTCCCGCTGTAACCGGGATTCGGCGCGTAGGTGACTGTCGCGGATGCTCCCGCGGCCGCAATGTCGGCAGCGCCGTTTCCGGCGGCGGTGACGCTCCATGTCAGGGCGTC
>JAUCGI010000022.1:37431-45140 GCA_030378035.1 Desulfobacterales bacterium HSG2 | reverse complement strand
GACCGGAAGCGGGTTTTATGTTGTCGACTTTGCCTACGGATTCGGAAAAAAGCGCAATTCCGCCAGCCCCGAAAAAATAGGTGATCCCCGAAGCGTGAGCGGTCGGAGGAGTTTCGAGGCGAAAAATCACACCAAACCCGAACTGGCTCTCATGATGATCGAAACCGCTGTCAGTCACGGAATCTGCCCGGGGTATGTTCTGTTCGACAGCTGGTATGCGTGGCCCTGGCTCATCAACGGGATTCGCAACATCGGCGACAAAGGCATTCATGTTATCTGCCGGCTTAAAAACAGCAAGGTCCGGTACCTTTACAAAGGCGGGCTGTACACACTCGCCCAGCTCTACAAAAAAGTCGGGAAGCAGTTCGGGAAGGACAAAAAAACCGGTCTCCTCCTGGCGAGAATCACGGTCAGGCTTCCGGATTCGGACGAAGACGTCGTGATCGTGTTTTCAAAGGGCTACAAGGAACCGGGAGATGACACGGTCACAGGCGGGAAAAAGAAAGAGAAAAAAAACAAATGGGTCGCCTTTCTTTCCACCAACACAGCCCCGCATTCCTCCACCGTCATAAGAAAATACACAAAACGGTGGGCCACCGAGGTCTGCCACAAAGAATGCAAGCAGATGCTCGCACTCGGCAAAGACCAGAGTAATGACTTCAACGCCCGGGTGTTCGCAACCACCGCAAGCTTTATGCGGTATAATCTCCTGAACTATGTCAATGAGAAAGAAAATCATGCGACTATGGGCACCCTCTTCGAACATCTGAGTGACGATTGTGCGGTTATCAGCTATTCGCAGAGACTCTGGGATTTTTTTCGGGGTCTTTTTGTCGTCAGTTTTGAAACCATGTTCAGTATTTTTGAAACTGAGGGCGACTTTCAGACCTATATTGACATTCTCACTGATGCACTGAAAGGTTCCACACCAATCGGAGGGTGCGAAACTTGAGAGTTGAAATTAAAAATCTGTGGGGAAATGATTTTTCATGGACACTCAGTGAGGACGTGAATGTTCTGATCGGCAAAAACGGTTCAGGGAAATCAGCAATACTGCGAATGCTTAACGAAGCAGTGTTGCCTGTTGAGGAGAGCAAGCTGAATTTCAGGTTGTTTGATCCTGTTGATGAAATGATTGTTGAGTTGGAAGATGATATTGTAATCAGAATTTCCACCTTTGTGCCAGTAAGCTTTTCGCTGGCACAAATTTGAAATAATCTCATAAATACAAAAAGACCATGTATATACGAAAAGTTGAAATTAAAAATCTGTGGGGAAATGATTTTTCATGGACACTCAGTGAGGACGTGAATGTTCTGATCGGCAAAAACGGTTCGGGGAAATCAGCAATACTGCGAATGCTTAACGAAGCAGTGCTGCCTGTTGAGGACAGCAGACTGAATTTCAGGTTGTTTGATCCTGTTGATGAAATGATTATCGAGTTGGAAGATGATATTGTAATCAGAGCTGACAGTGAAAACAGAAGCATAACAGGGGATACGGAAATCACCAATTACAAATTGAATATAACACTGATTAACACGTTTGATGTTGTTGAGAAAAGTCTGAACCCGAATGCCACATTGCTTGATTACCAGCTTGACAAGCTGAAACTTGAATTTGTCACTTATCAGAGAGATTTGTCAAATCAGGTTGAGGAAGCATTTAAAAATGATAATGAAACATCAAGGAGTGAACAATTGGAAAGAATTCAGGCGATCTATGAAACCAAAAACATATTTACTGAGATTCTGACCGAATTATTCAGTCATACAGAAAAAAAATTTGATGAAAAGGCGTTTCATTTTTTAAAAACAGGTATCCGGACACCAATTTTGCCGGAAAATCTGTCATCCGGAGAGAAACAGATTTTAATTATCTTGTTAACAACATTACTTCAGGACAGAAAAAAATGTGTATTGTTAATGGACGAGCCGGAAATATCACTGCATATTGACTGGCAAAGGCGTCTGATTAAAAATATAAGACAGATCAATCCGAACTGCCAGGTTATCATAGCAACTCATTCCCCAACTGTTTATTATCAGGGCTGGATTGAAAAAATAGCAAGGGTTGAGGAAATTCAGTCAGCCTCGGATTCGGTAACAGAAAGTGCCATACTGACAGAAAAAACGACGCTGTCAGAAGGACGTGTGCAAAAAATAAGGAATGATCTCACAAACTTTAGGTCCAGAGGCATACCGGCCAGACTTTATCAGTTCAACCGCAGAATCAGTGCATATACCTCATTCACAAAAGATGAATGCATTGAATTGTTGAACATTCTTAAAGACGAGGGGATTTATCCTGATGTGATAACATTCACCACTCTTATTTCCAAACTTAACAGTTACACCGATGCAAAAGAGATTTTTGATTTAATGGAAGCAGAGACGTATAGCCGGTTATATCGTGTGAAGCCCAATGACATAACGCTTAACACTTTGATTAAAAGAGTTGGGAGCGTTGAAGAGGGCCTTGAACTTATTCAGAATGTAAGTGCCAACAAAAGACTACAATTGTATCCTAATATTATAACCTTCAGCACCCTGCTCGGTAAAGCAAAAAATACGAATGAAATCAGATTGCTTGAGGAAATGCGAAACTATTACGGAGTGAAAGCCAATGATATATATTTGAACAAACTGAAATTTAAAAAGTAATATGATGAAACAGGATTATAAAGAGATTGCAGAAAGAATGGAAGAAGATGCTTTTCACAAAGGGTGTTATCTTTCTGTGCTGGTTGAAGATGACAGATTTTGGGAGGTTATTATTGAAAATGTCAAACCGGATTTAAAGGATAAAACTGATTTCCCAAACCCCTCTTCAAAAGGGACACGCGGAAAAGATATTTTGAAAAAGTTCAAAAGTTTTGTCAAAGAAAACTTTATTATTTGCATTGATAGTGATTGTGAATACTTATACGATGATAATGTATGGTATGTTGCTGACTATATTTACCATACAATTGTTTACAGGACGGACTGTGTTTCTCAAGCTGATGATTTTGCCCCCGAAAAGGAGGTTTTAAGCCCGAAAAACGACTGTTTTCTGAGTCCTGAAATACAATATAATAGCCAAGTCCGCCAACACACCCAGTACAAACCCAAAGCACCCGGATAGGAAAGTACGCCCTAATCAGAAATCAGGCCTGCCATTCTGCTCCCGAATTCGCTGCATGCACAATCCTTGTCAAAACAGCAAGCCATCTGATTCCGGGCGGAATGGCAGGACCGTCAGAACACGCCCGGAATGGCGGCGTGCCGGTTTTCTGTACACAGAATCCGTATAGATTATACAACCAGCAACAATAACGAGTTAAAGAAATGGCATATAAAAAAAAACAATCCGGCATTGTAATGACAGATTTCAGAGAACTGCATTTTGACAACCGGGAGAACCCGAGGCTTCCGGCCAAACTTGCGGGTGCGGATGACCGGGATATCCTGAATTACATGGTTCTCAACGTCAGCCTTCCGGATCTGATGCGATCCGTGGGCGAAAAAGGTTTTTTCGGAGGCGAGCCTCTGCTGGTGATACCTGACAGAGAAAGACACGGTTATACCGTTGTCGAAGGCAATCGGAGGCTGGGCGCGGTCAGACTTCTGCACAATCCCGGTCTCTCCGCAGTGAAAAAAAATTCACTGCGATCCGTTGCCGAAGGCGCAAAACACAAGCCTGAAAAGATACCGGTAATCGTTTACAAATCACGGGATGAGATTCTGGATTACCTCGGATACCGTCATATCACAGGCATAAAAGACTGGACGCCCCTGGCCAAGGCAAAGTATCTTCGCCGACTCTGCAAACGCTCACAGGAGAATACCCCGGATCAGAAATGCAGGGAACTGGCAAGGATCATCGGAAGTCGGGCCGATTATGTCCGAAAGCTCCTCTGCTCCCTGAGTGTGTATGACCGGATACACGACAGCGGATATGCCGATACGGCCGGAACCGATGATCTCTCCTTCTCGCTACTGACGACCGCACTCGGCTATAGCAACATTCGGGAATTTCTGGAACTGGACTGGGACGGGGATGTTCATTCCGACAAAATGAGCGAAAACCGTCTGAAAGAACTGACAACATGGCTCTTTGACAGAAAAGAAGGCAGAACCCGCGTCGGAGAATCCCGCAATCTCAGGATGCTTGCCGGTGTGGTGGCAAACGATGCCTCACTGGCGGAATTCAGGGAGGGCAAGACACTTGAGGCCGCCTACATGGTGAGTGAGGGGGCCCGGAGAACTGTTATCGATGCAATCTGGGACGCGGGCAGGAAACTCGATCTGGCGTACAAATATGCCAGAGGGATCACTTTGGATGCCGGTGAACGCAAACAACTGAAACTGATCACCGAGACAGCGCTTGCGATCAGAAAACTGACAACACCTGAATACGATGATTAAATTAGACACATTATCTCCGCCTCGGCAGAAGAATTCCACATACCTTATGGCGGATTATGCGGAACTGATCTGCCTAACTGATCCTGACGGCGAACTCTCTGTCTATGATGTGGTCGCCCGGGTCTATCACAGTGCGGAATTCGAGCCGCTCAGGGAACTTGAAATCGCGGAAGGGTCTGTCACTGAAGACGAGGAGTATGCGGATATTTTCAAAGACAGCCAACTGAGAGCGGGAAGCGACTGGTTTGAGCAACTGGCATACAGACAGACTGCTTTTAAAGACCATTACCCTTTTTGCATCAGAGACAATCTGATCGTATGCAAATACGATCTTTCAGAAAAGCAGATGCTGTATATCTTTTTGCTGTTATGCGCCAATCTCCGGATAATCCGGAAAAGATGCCGGAGCCTTCTGACGACAGATTTTGAACGGATTTCCGCAAAAGCGTTGGCGGCTTATCTGCCCGGCTTTACAGTGCATCTTTTCGGAAAATCCGGAGCATCCAGGGAAGATTATCCAAACAAGCTGGCTGATGCCATAGACCGGCTGGCTGAGAATTTGAAAGAGCGTAACATCAGTGACCGGGAGGATATCGGCGAAAAAAACACAGGTGACGGCGGACTGGATGTTGTCGCGTGGCGGCGTCCCTGTCCTGATGACAATGCGCCCGGAAGTCTGATCTGCTTCGCCCAGTGTACTTGCAGCGCTGATGACTGGGAGGACAAGCAGATCGAATCCCATTACTTCAACTGGCGTCACCGCATCGATTTTACCCACTTTCCCGTCAATTTCATGTTCATTCCCATCTGTTTCAGGGATTCAGCCGGAGGCTGGTTCAGCAAAGACAAAATACGGGACAGCATTGTGATGGATCGGCTTCGGATATGTTATCTTCTCAGGGATTTTCACCCTTCGATAACTGATTTTCATGAAGCAATGGAGGCTTTCGACACATCGCCCGGCAGTTCAGGAGAAAACTGTGAAATTTCGGGCTCATATCCGGATGCAACGGCTGTAGAAAAATCAGATTAAATCATGGAGACAAACATGGAAAAATTACTTAAACCCAAAGAGAATCATCGCTGGGACCTGAAAGGCGTCGAATTTGCCATTGAGGAACGGGTGGGCGACCCGGACCTGTTCATCGGCAGGGCGGCGGAACCGGAATTTCTTTACAAATGGGCAGGAAATATCAGGAAAAAAATAAGCCGAAGCATCGCTTTTCTGGGCCGCGCAAAATCGGAAAAAGTCTTGTTGTCGAACGTCTGTACAACATCCTGTACAGCGAACATAAGGGAGTGATCCCAAAACCTGATACTTGGCATTTTTCAGGTTGTACGGATTGCAGGGAACGGCCTGCCTGAACAATATAATAAGGAGATTAACTTATGAAATGCTCAGATACAAATATCCCCGGCTATCAGATTACCGAACAGATTTACGAAAGTGCCAGCTCGCTGGTCTTTCGCGGTTTGCGGGACAGGGACAGTCTGCCGGTTATCCTCAAACTTCTGAAAGAGGACTATCTTTGAACAGTATCATGAAGGCAGCTCAGACCCTGTCCGGGGAAATCGTCCTGGGCCGGCTGCTTGAGAAAATGATGCGGATTGTCATTGAAAATGCCGGCGCGCAGAAAGGCTTTCTTCTTTTGGAAAAGGAGGGGGAATGGCTCATTGAGGCGGAAGGTGATGTTGACAGGGGTGAGGTGCGGGTCATGCAGTCAGTCAGCATCGTGGAGAGTGACGCGGTCTGTGCGGGTATCATTCATTACGTTGCCCGCACCCGGGAAAGCGTTGTGCTGGATGACGCGGTCAGCGAAGGGGATTTTTCCCGGGAGGCACACATTCGGAAGCACGGGACCCGGTCGGTCTTATGCATACCGCTGCTTCACAAAGGCGAACTGAACAGCATACTGTATCTGGAGAACAGCCTGACAACAAACGCGTTCACCCCGAAAAGAGTGGAACTGCTGGAAATTCTGGCATCCCAGGCGGCGATCTCAGTGGAGAATGCCAGTCTGTATGCCGGCTTGGAACAGAAAGTCGCGGAACGCACCGAGGAACTGAACCGGGCATTGGAAGCCCTGTGGGGGGAAATGGAACTTGCCAAAAAGATCCAGACCGCTCTGATCCCCGGGGAACCCGGAATATCAGGATATGAGATAGCGGCCAGTTGCGATCCTGCCGAGGAGGTCGGCGGCGATTACTATGATTTCATATCTGTCGGCAAACATGACTGGATCGTGGTCGGAGATGTCTCCGGACACGGCGTTCCCGCGGGTCTGGTGATGATGATGGTTCAGACGGCGATACACACCGTGCTGACCGGGAATCCCGATGTGCCGCCCTCCCGTCTGCTCTCCGTCATCAACAGGACAGTTTATGAGAACATAGAGAAGATGGGCGAGTCGAAACATATGACCATCGTTGTCCTGGCCGGGGGAAAGGACGGAAAATTCTCCTTTGCCGGCCTGCATGAGGACATTCTGATCCGGCGTGCGGCCACGGGAAAGGTCGAGGCGGTTGAGACGGACGGGATGTGGATAGGACTGATGGACGACATTTCCGAGATGCTGTCCGACGGTACGCTGAGACTGGAACCCGGGGACTGCATGGTGCTCTTCACGGACGGTATAACAGAGGCACGGGACAGGGAGGACAGCCTGTTCGGTGACGAACGTCTGATAAGGATAATTGAGGAATCCGGGGACGGTCCCGCATCCCAGGTGCACAGAAACATAATCACCGCGCTGGAACCCTGGGAAAAACCGGATGATGTGACACTTGTTGTTGTGAAACGGACATAATATGTTCAGAACCCGTTTCCGGGATCGTGCCCCAATCGCACAAACCGGGTGTGTCCCACCTCCACCTGTCAGAACTGAAAAAATGGGACATTTTTTCAGTTCTGACTTGGAATCCGTTGTTGCCGGAGTCAGAAAATGGGGTAGATGGGGCACACTCCACAAAACCCAGTCGCAAAATATAATGCTTATCATTTTTTGAGAATAAAAAAATAAAATTATGATTAGATATTCAAAATCGACACCTTCTCCATGTAACCCCCTGACTGTGCCGCCCCGGTGCGGAAATCCCCATGGAGCAAAAGAATCGGGAAGGGTCCTGCTGTGTCAGGATCCATTAGCGTTCATTAGCGTTCATTCGCGGTTTGCCGATCATGCGGGACCGCTGACAGAACCTGCATTTAGCGTTCATTCGCGGTTTGCCGGTCATGCGGAACCGCTGACAGAACCTGCATTTAGCGTTCATTCGCGGTTTGCCGGTCATGCGGAACCGCTG
>JAUCGI010000022.1:0-37331 GCA_030378035.1 Desulfobacterales bacterium HSG2 | reverse complement strand
ACAGAACCTGCATTTAGCGTTCATTCGCGGTTTGCCGGTCATGCGGAACCGCTGACAGAACCTGCATTTAGCGTTCATTCGCGTTCATTCGCGGTTTGCCGGTCATGCGGGACCGCTGACAGAACTTGCATTTAGCGTTCATCCGCGGTTTGCCGGTCATGCGGAACCGCTGACAGAACCTGCATTTAGCGTTCATTCGCGGTTTGCCGGTCATGCGGAACCGCTGACAGAACCTGCATTTAGCGTTCATTCGCGTTCATTCGCGGTTTGCCGGTCATGCGGGACCGCTGACAGAACTTACATAAGGAGCCTCTTCGCTGAAAGGTGTCGATTTTAAATAGATAGGATATGGTATGGTAACTGAAAAAACAGAAGATAAATATGTAAATGTGGATGATAATTCAAAAGAATGCCCGAATTGTCAAATAGAAGATAAAGCAGATCAGACGGATCAGATTCATACGGAAAAAAGAACAGAAGAAGACAAATCGGAAAAATCAGATCAGGCGGATCAGGTTCATGCGGAAAAAACAATGAGTGTTTGCCCATCCTGTAACAAATATGTAAATGTGGATGATGATTCAAAAGAATGCCCGAATTGTCATTCACTGCTTTTCCTCGATAAAAAATCAGTTGATCATCGTATGGAAAAAATAAAAAGTTATAATCTGGGTCAGATTCTGCTGAGGGAACGAGAGTATCTTTTTGAAAAAATCTATCAGGAAGAAGACCTGAAAAGTCAGATTAAATTTTTCACGCTTTACTCTCTTCTGTTCTCTTTTGTTTATGGTGCATCTGTCGGAATGTATTCCGGGTATTGGCAAATAATTTCTTCCGGTATCAAAGTGCCGCTGATGCTTTTCGGAACACTGGCAGTCTGTTTGCCGGCACTTTTCACTTTTAACATACTGCTGGGTTCCAAGCTTTCACTCGGACAAACTCTGAGTATGCTGTTGGTTTCCACATATCTTATTAGTGCAATAATGATTTCTTTCGCTCCCATATTACTTTTTTTCACTTTTTTTACCGGCACCCATAGCTTTTTCTCACTTTTAAATCTTCTGTTCTCTGTAATATCAGGGGGGTTCGGAATTAACATATTGTGGAGAGGATTACGCTTTCTGACAATAAAAAGCGGATATGACCCGAATTCTGTTATTATAAAAATTTGGACATTAATATATATGTTTGTGGGCACTCAGTTTGCCTGGCTTTTACGTCCGTTCATAGGCGACAGGGGACAATTTATGTTATTTCGGGAAATGGAAGGGAATTTTTATATATACCTGATAAATGTGGTAAAGAATATTTTTTTAAAACCTTAAGCAGCGCGATGTTACTGATTCTAACTCTTTTTGTGGTCTCAGGGAATATGATATGACACCGGATTTCAGGATTAAACGGATAACAGAAAATCCGTTTCATCCTCCAATCCGCTGTCATATTCCCGGGCGCGGCACTCTCCGCGGTCTGAAAATCCGGAAACCCGGGAATTTGGCTTTCAGTGCCGCAGCCGGCTTAAATCACCTGAAACCACAAAATCCGTTAGAACCAGAAATAACGGAGACAAACATGGAAAAATTACTTAAACCGAAAGAGAATCATCGCTGGGACCTGAAAGGCGTCGAATTCGCCATTGAGGAGCGGGTGGGCGACCCGGACCTGTTCATCGGCAGGGCAGCGGAACTGGAATTCCTTTACAGATGGGCAGGAAATATCAGGAAAAAAATAAGCCGAAGCATCGCTTTTCTGGGCCGGCGCAAGATCGGAAAAAGTCTTGTTCTCGAACGTCTGTACAACATTCTGTTCAGCGAACAGAAGGGACTGATCCCGTTTTATTACGAGTTCAGGGAGGACAGACGCAGCGGACAGGAATTTTACACCGACCTTGCCATCCGCTTCTACATGCAGGTTGTCGGATACTACACCCGCGACATCACCTGGAACCGGACGGCTGTGAAACCGGACACCCGGATACCGGACATCGGGACACTTCTGGAGGAGATCGCCCCGCTGTCGATGCCGAACAAGAAGATCATCACGGACCGTCTGAGAAACACCTTGCGTTTCTCACAACAGAAAATGCCGCAGTATGAATATGTTCTCGCGGCTGTGGGGGTTCCCGAGGGGTTTTCCTCGATGGTCCGTGCCGGGGATCAGGTCGTGCAGATGCTCGACGACTTTGAGTACCTGAACATGTATATCGATGCCGGAAAGGAGGACAAACCCTGCAAGGCATACAGGTCATCGTATGAAAACCGGATGGCACCGCTTCTCATTACCGGATCGCTGATGGGAGTCGTCTCCAATGATCTGATGCGGTTCAACGAGATCCTTATGCCGAAGATGGATGAATCCGAGTCGGCGGAAATGACGCTGAACTATGCCAGTCTTTTCGGACACCGGATCGACAGGGAAGTCGCCGAATACATTACGCACATAATCAACAATGTTCCGGGACGGATCGTTGACCTGCTGACTCCGGAGACAGGCAAGCCTGAAATTTCCACCTCTGACGATGCGGACCGGGCACTGGCCCGGGAAGTTGAAAAAGGCCGCATCAGGAACGACTGGGAGGAATACCTGTCGTATGCCATGTACGGCGTCAATGACACCAACCTGCGGAAAATCACATATTTCCTATGCCGGCACGAGGGGGAATGGTATTATCCGAGTCAGTTGAAACAGGCCATGTCGCTCGAAATGGACGAGGAAAAGTTGCGGAGGGAACTGAAGTTTCTGCACAAATACGATCTGATCGAGGACAGGGGCGGCAGATACGGCGGCGTCTTCGACCGGACACTGAAAAAGGTGCTGATGACGATCAATGCCGATCTGTACGGCCTGCCCGATGACGAGTTCGACACCTATCTCAGAAACGACAACATGCTGGATGATCTGAGAGACCGTGCCGAACAACTGGAATTGGAACTGGACGAGGCAGAGGAGCTGCGCAGGAAGCTCGAGGTGCTACAGGGGAGACACAACAATCTCAAGGGCCGGTATTACGAACTGGAGGTGCTGCTGAAACTTATCCGGCATGTCATCGCCGGCAGGGGCGGAATCGTGAAGGGAATTGATGTCACGGAGTTTGTTCCCGTAATCGGCTATCATCTGCCGAGCGGCGAGGAGATTGATGTTGTTCTGGAGGGAAAGGACTCCGTCATCATGGCGCAGTGCAAGAATTATCTCCCCGGATACCTGAACAAAATTACCGAAAAGACCGTGGATGAGTTCACGGAAAAAGCCGTCCGCCTTCACAATGACCGTTTTTCCGGCAAGGAGCTCAGACTGGCTTTTTTCAGCAAGCACGGATTCGGGAGCAGGCTTGAACCGTATCTTGAGGAGAAGGGAATTGTGACAGAACTGCCGGGGATATGAGGCGGACTCATATCGGACGAAAGCCGGTCAGCAAAGCGTTTTTGAGGCTTGGTCCGTATGCTGATTATGTCGGGAGATGCCGGTATTGAAAAACAAAAATCCTGATTATAACGGAGGCCTTAAACTTGCACTTAAACCACCATTTTTACACACAAAGCCACATCTTTAAGGACGGACTCATTTTTCAGAGTGATGATGATTTTACCCCTTATGAACTGCAAGGGGAAATCATTGACAGAATTTCAGGGTGGCTTGACAGAAAGGAGAGAACTCAATAAATAAAAGCTGATTATAACGGATTTAGGGGAGGCTCTGAAACCGCGAATGACGCGAATGAACACGAATCGCACGGATCACGGGGAGGAATCACACAGTTCCCCGGTCGGGCGTCCTCCGGATCCGGGGATGCCCGGCCGTCATTCCGGTCACACGGTTCTGTGTCCGTTCGCGTTCATTCGCGTTCATTCGCGGTTCGGAGCCTCCCCGAAAAGCGTTATAATCAGAATAAAAGGGCTGATGATGAAAAATAAAAACGAAACAAACACCGATTTACACAGAGAGATTTCAGTCGAAGAAGAAGACATCGGGACCGCTCTTACCGAGGCCCCTCTTAACCCGGCTGAAATAAACATCCTTGTCAAATCACCCACAATTTCCGTTCTCACAGACAGACTCTCCCAGGATCCGCCTGAAATTGATCTGTATGCTGATTTCCGGCGCGATGATGACTTATGGAACGACGAACAGCAGAGCCGTTTAATAGAATCGATATTGATAAAACTTCCCCTTCCCACATTTTATTTTGACGGAACGGATGATGAAAAATGGCTGGCTGTCAACGGTCTGCAAAGACTGAATACTTTGAGAAACTTCATCATAGAAAAAAAGTTAAGTCTGAAAGGCCTCGAATTCCTGAAACATCTGGAGGGGAAAAAATATGATGACTTGCCAAGTGCATTAAAAAGAGTTATCGCCCAAACCCAGGTGATTGCCTATATAATAAATCCCGGCACACCGGCTGAAGTGAAATATAATATTTTTAAACGAATCAACACACGCGGACTGGTTTTGGAACACCAGGAAATCAGACATGCCCTGAATCAGGGCATACCTTCACAATTTGTGGCGGATCTCGCCGGACTTAAAGCGTTCAAGCAGGCGACAGAGAATAAAATCAGCTCTTCGGGAATGCTGGACAGAGAATTTGTGACACGATTCGTTGCCTTTTATATAAACGCTCCGGCAGATTATGTTCCGGACCTGGACTCCTTTCTGAACAAAGGGATGTCTCAGATTGCATCTCTTTCAACTGAGGAAAGAGATGAAATTAAAGAAAATTTTAGGAAATCAATGGCAGCAGCATCTGAGATATTCGGGAGATGGGCTTTCAGAAAGGCGGATTCATATCCCCACAGACGAAAGCCGATCAGCAAAGCGCTTTTTGAGGTTTGGTCCGTATGTTTGGCGAAACTGTCTGACAAAGATCGCAACACTTTGATAAAGCAAAAAGAAACAGTTCTTAAAAAGTTCGTCAGAATCTGTGACATTAACAGTCCGTTTTGGAATGCTATAACGTCCTCAACCGGTGAAAAGGCCAGTGTTGATGAGCGTTTTAAAAGAATAGAAAACTTGGTTTCAGAGGTTTTAAATGATTGAACAGATCGGCATCAGAAATTTTAAATCGTTGAAAGATGTCCTGATAACCACCAGACGGCTCAACCTTCTGGCAGGTTTGAACGGAATGGGGAAAAGCTCGTTTATCCAAACGCTTCTGCTTCTCAGGCAAAGTGATGAAGTCGCTGCCAGCGGAGAAATGAAACTGAAAGGAAGGCTGACTGATATCGGCAGGGGAAAAGACGCGTTGTATCAGTTTGCATCGGAAGAAATCATTGAACTGTCGTTATTCCTGAGCAATAAAAACAGACTTCGGTGGTCGTTTCATTATCAGCCGGAATCGGAATTCCTCGAATCAGCACAGAGATACTCCCCGGAAATAATGACGGAACTGCTCTCGGGATTACAGTATCTTTCGGCCGAACGTGTCGGACCGATGGTCATGTATGAAGCATCGCTGCCATCCGTATATGCGGAAAATTTGGGTGTGAGGGGAGAGTATGCTGTTCATTTTCTGCATGTCAGCGGGAACCGGTTTAAAATTGACAAGCGTTTAAAACATGACGGAACAGAGGAATTAACCCTGATGAATCAGGTAAACGGATGGCTCGGTGAAATTTCACCCGGGATAAAACTGAATGTGACCGAGCTGCCAGGTGTCGATAAGATGCTCCTGGGCTATCAGTTCAGCCTCGGTACGGGCCGAACGGATTTATTCAGGCCCGTTAATGCGGGATTCGGTATTTCTTATGTTTTGTCGGTTATCGTATCTCTTTTGGTCAGCAGGAAAAACAGCATATTAATCATAGAAAATCCCGAAGCTCATATTCACCCGAGAGGACAGGCGGAACTGGGAAAGCTGATGGCCCTGTCGTCTGCTTCCGGTGCGCAACTGTTTGTTGAAACGCACAGTGATCATATCATTAACGGCGTCAGGGTGGCTGTCAGAGAAAAACGGATAGATAAGAATGATGTGAATTTTTCTTATTTTACCAAAAAGACCACAAGAGATGAACAGTATTCGGAAATAACTGAGATCAAAGTTGATGAGAGGGGTGAACTGAGTGAATATCCCAAAGATTTTCTGGATGAATGGAACAATCAGCTTTTAAAACTGGTGTGATATGACTGATTTGGTATTTAACGAACTTTCGGTTAGCCCCCTTTGTGAAACAAAAACCGATTGTTTTCATCGTCTGAAAGAATTTATTGAAACATACAAAGCAGCGGAAGAATTTGATTTCAACCGAATACGCTTTGACGAAGCATTTGATCAGATTGTTCTCTCCGCTGGGTACACCCTGAACGATTTTTGCAATGAGAATCGGACATGGGGTATATTGTTACGCGGATTAGCCCGTTATCCGTTTATTGACGACGACTCGGACGAAGAAGAACGCTTTATTGAGAACACTTTCTTCATAAAAGAGAATGGTGAGAAGCTGAAAACTTACGGTCTTGCTGCGGCATATCTGTATTCAACCATCGGAATCGGATTTGCAGCAGACAGATACTGGGCAAAACTGACGCACACATTGGTAATTGAGGGCAAAGAAAAGCGATTAACCACTGTCCTGTGTGCATCAAAGCCTGTTCATTTTGAAGCAGAGGAATTTCAGCAGTGGCTTGCTGAAAATACGGAAATTGAACTGACAGAATCTGCTGAAAGTAAAAAGATATCCTTGAGAAAGGATCACGGGAGCGATACATTATTGAAATTTGCCAAAAAATTGTTAAAATCGCCTTATGTAATCAGTGTCATAAATTCACTGCCGTTTAATCCTGGTGAAAGAAATTTCATTAAAAAGATATATCCGACTGGAAATATTGAAATTGTATTAACAGATACAGATATGGGCTTGGGAATGGTTATCAGGACTACCGGGAGAAACCTTAGGGAGACAAGACGTATTGCAAAAATTATATCGAGTCAGTATGAATAGTGCAAGAATTATCTCCCCGGAGACCTGATCTTGATCTCGCTCTTGATCTCGCTCTTGATCTTGATCTTAATCTTGATCTTGATTCCCCGCCTTTGACAGGGTTGCCGTAGGATGCAAGCAAAAGAAAGATCAAGATTAAGATCAAGAGCGAGAGCGAGAGCGAGAGCGAGAGCGAGAGCGAGAGCGAGAGCGAGGAAAATAAATGAACACACATGAAAAAAATTTTGCCCCCGGTGCCAGGATTGTGATTCGGGATGCGGAGTGGCTGGTGCGGCGGGTGGATCGGACATCCACCGGGGGACAGGCGTTGAATGTGGTGGGCATATCCGAGCTGGTCAGGGGCAAGGAAGCCATTTTTCTGACGGAGCTGGAAAAATCGGTTGAGATGCTTGATCCTGCCGCAACACACTTGGTAACGGATGATTCCGGTTCCTACCAGGCATCTCTGCTCTTCATGGAAAGCCTGCTCAGGCAGACACCGCCCACTGATGAGCATCTGTATATCGGACATCGGGCTGCAATGGACCCGGTTCCGTACCAGCTTGACCCCGCGGTTCAGGCCCTCAGACAGCCCCGGCAGCGTATTCTCATTGCCGACGCGGTGGGGCTGGGCAAGACCCTGGAAGCCGGCATCCTTATCAGCGAGCTGATCCGGCGGGGAAAAGGGAAGCGGATCCTGGTCCTTGCCATAAAAAGCATGCTGACCCAGTTTCAGCAGGAGATGTGGACCCGGTTCACCATCCCCCTGACCCGCCTCGATTCGGTGGGACTCCAACGGATCCGGGCCCGAATTCCGAGCAACTACAACCCGTTTTATTATTATGACAGAGCGATCATCTCCATCGACACCCTGAAGCAGGATGCCAAATACCGGACCTACATCGAAAACGCCTACTGGGACATCATTGTCATTGACGAGGCCCATAATGTGGCCCTGCGCGGCGGCGCCGCGTCCCACCGAGCAAAGCTGGCAAAACTTCTGGCAGGCCGTTCCGACACCCTGATCATGCTCTCCGCGACCCCCCATGACGGAAGCGCACGGAGTTTCGCCAGTCTTATGAACATGCTCGACCCCACTGCCATTGCCGACCCGGATAATTACGGCCCGGAAGAGATCAGAGGTTTGTATATCCGCCGTTTTAAAAAGGATATTCAGAATCAGGTGGAAAACAGCTTTGCGGAGAGAGAGATCAGCATTGCGCATTGCAGCGCGTCTCCGGCAGAGGAGGCCGCGTTTGAAACATTTGCAAAGATGCGTTTCACCCGGATTGATCAGAAAAAGAAACGGCCCAGGGACGGGGGGCGTCTCTTCAGGATCACTCTTGAGAAAGCCCTTTTCTCCAGCCCGGCCGCGTGTCTCAAAACCATCCGCAACAGAATCACGCGGCTCAGGAAAACCGGAGATTCCGAATATGACAAGGATATTGAGGCGTTGGAGAGACTGGCCTCCCGGGTGGAAGGGATAACACCTGAACATTTCTCAAAATATCAGAAGCTCCTCAGCGTCATCCGGGATAAAAAATCGGGATTGGGATGGACCGGCAAAGATCATCAGGACCGGCTGGTCATTTTTACGGAGCGCATTGAAACGCTCCGATTTCTGAAGGAGAACCTTCCCCGGGATATGAAGCTGAAAAAAAATCAGGTCTGCGAGCTTCACGGCGGAATGTCTGACAGAGAACAGCAGGACGCGGTGGATGATTTCGGCAGGGAAGCGGCGAAGGTCCGTCTCATGATCGCGTCGGATGTGGCTTCGGAGGGGATCAATCTGCATTATCTCTCCCACAGAATGATCCATTTTGACATTCCCTGGTCTCTGATGGTCTTTCAGCAGCGCAACGGCCGCATTGACCGGTATGGTCAGGAGCGGAGTCCGAGGATTGTCTATCTTGTGACCGAGAGCGGGAATGAGAAGATCCGGGGGGATATGCGGATTCTGGAACTGCTGATACAGAAAGACGAGCAGGCCGTGAAGAATATCGGCGACCCTGCCGAATTTATGGGGGTTTATGATGCTGAGGCGGAAGAGCGCATCACAGCCCGGGCCATTGAACTGGGCCAGGCCCCGGAGACCTTTGAGGCATCCCTTGAAGAGAGAGCGACGGATGCGCTGTCAATCCTGTTTGAAGATGATGATCCGCCCCCGGCCGGCGAGGCAGCCGAAACGGTCTCTTTTTCCATGCCGTCCCTGTTCCCGGACAATTATGCGTATCTTGAGGCTGCCGTCAGTTGTCTGAGGCGTCTCGGACCAATTCAGGCCGATTTTTACCCGGATGAAAAACGGGCGGATCTGACGGCACCCGATGAGCTGCGCCATCGCTTCCGTTTTCTTCCCCGGGAGATCCGGCCCGAGGACTGGGTGTTTGTTCTCTCTGAGGATGAGGCGGTCATCCGGGAGGAGATCAGACGTAGCCGGAAGAGTGAGAAAGCATGGCCTGCCATCCATTATCTGTGGGAACTGAATCCCGTACTGGAATGGGTGAATGACAAACTTCTGGCCGCATTCGGCAGGCATGAGGCGCCGGTGCTTGATTTGCAGGACGCACTGACACCGGATGAGGCGGTCTTTCTCCTCTCGGGGCTGATACCGAACCGGAAAAGTCACCCCTTAGTGCATCGCTGGTTCGGGGTGAGGTTCCTCGGAGGAGCATTTGACGGGATTGAGCCGTTTGAATCCCTGATCTCCCGGACCGGTCTGAACAGCCGGATATTTCCGAACCCCGGGGAAACGGACGGGAGACCCGAGTTGCAGAAAATGCTGCCCGAGGCGGTGGAAAAAGGGCGGCTGTGGATGAGCGAACAGCGCAGGGAATTTGAGGAGAAGATCAATTCAAAACTGAATGACCAACTGGAAGCCCTTGAAAATCTGCGTGACAGACAGTATGAACAATTGGAGATACGATTTAAGGAGACCAGACGGTCCGGAGAGATCGTCCGGGAGCGCAGGAAGAACGCCCGCATGGAAATTGACCAGGTTTTTGACGAATATCTTGAATGGGTCGAAGAGACGATGACCACTGAGGATGATCCGTATATTCAGGTTGTCGCGGTCTTAACTTGAACGTGAACGTGAACGTGAACGTGAACGTGAACTTGAACGTAAACGTGAACGTGAACGTGAACGTGAACGTGAACGTGAACGTAAACGTAAACGTAAACGTAAACTTGAACCCGAACCTGAATCTGCCCCTAAATGAATGTTCAGATTCACATTCACGTTCACGTTCACGTTCACGTTTACGTTTAGGATTTACGAGGAGAAAGAGATGCCCATAGATTTAACCGGAATCGAAAACAAAAACGAATTTTACACCCATCATTACCTGAACGCCATTCTCGAAAATGATCTCAGACCGGTCTTTAAGATATGGAAAGCGGAGGAGAAGGAAAAGGGTATCCGTCCGCCCTACGCGGAGCTGAGGGAGGTTGCACGGGCATATTTCCGGCTGCGGAACCGCATGAGCAGGGTCAGAAAGCCGGCCGGGCAGTTGGAGATACAGCATGAGCTTCTGGAGAGACTGCTCCCGGTTCTCGGGTATGATTTTCAGGTTCGGTTCAGGGAACTGGATGATGCCGTGTCTCTGCCGGTGATCGGGGAGGTGACGCGGCAGAGCGGCGCGCCGGAGATGTGGATCATTGAGGCGCTGGATGAATCCGGGGGAAATGCGGACCCGTTTGAGCTTTCCCTCTCACCGTGTCAGTCGGACGGGTGGGGGGATGGAGAGATCAGTCTGGCGGACGCGTCCATGGAAGATATTGTCACCCGGCAGGTCTTCGGCCTTTCCCATCCGCCCCGCTGGGTGATGCTGGTGAATTTTTCGCATCTGCTCCTTGTGGACCGGTTCAAGTGGCATCAGAAGCGTATGTTGCGATTTGATCTTTCGGAGATCTTCGGCAGGCGGGAAAACACCACTTTGCAGGTGATGGCGGCCCTGCTGCACCGGGAGAGCGTCTGTCCGTCAGATGGGCTGAGTCTGCTGGACTCTTTTGATGAGAACTCTCATAAACATGCGTTTGCGGTCTCCGAGGATCTGAAATATGCGTTGCGGAAGAGCATTGAGCTTCTGGGGAACGAAGCCGTGTATTATCTGAAGAAAACACGCAAAAAGGGCGTCTTTTCAGGAGATGAAAAGCTCGATGAGGCGCAACTGACCAGTGAATGCCTGCGCTACATGTACCGTCTGCTCTTTCTCTTTTATATCGAAGCCAGACCGGAGTTGGAATACGCGCCGCTGGAGTCGGATGCTTATCGTTCAGGGTACAGTTTGGAGACGCTGCGGGAACTGGAGATGGTCCGGCTGACCACAGGGGAGTCTCGGAACGGTTCCTTTATCCATGAATCATTGCAAATGATCTTTGAAATGATTTACAACGGGGTCCTGCCCAAGGGGATTGCGGTTCAGCAGGATATCGCTTTGGATGCGAAGCTGATCCGTCACATCTTCAGCATGTCGCCGCTCAACTCCCATCTGTTCGACCCGGAACTCACGCCCCTGCTGAACCGGGTGAAGTTTCGGAATTCGGTGTTGCAGGAGGTGATCCGGCGGATGTCCATTTCCCGTCCTGAAAACCGGCGGGAAGCCCCGGGGCGGATTTCTTATGTGCAGTTGGGGATCAACCAGTTGGGCGCGGTGTATGAGGCTTTGCTCTCTTACCAGGGATTTTTTGCGGAGACTGATCTTTATGAGCTGAAAAAGGCGGGGGAATCTTATAATGAGCTGGAGACCGCGTATTTTGTCAAGCCTGATGATCTGGAGAAATATGCCGAGGATGAGCGGGTTTACAATGACGATGGTTCGCTGAAGCGTTTTCCCAAAGGGCGGTTCATTTATCGGCTGGCCGGACGGGATCGGCAGAAATCAGCATCCTACTACACGCCCGAGCCGCTGACCCGGTGTCTGGTCAAATATGCGCTCAGGGAACTGCTGAAAAAGACAACGGCTGATGAGATTCTGAAGATGACGGTGTGCGAGCCGGCTGTGGGAAGTGCGGCGTTTCTGAATGAGGCGGTGAATCAGTTGGCTGAGGCGTATTTGCAACGGAAGCAGAGGGAGACAAAGGAGATCATTCCCCATAAGGATTATATCCTGGAGAAGCAGAGGGTGAAGATGTATCTTGCCGCGAACAATGTTTTCGGCGTGGATCTGAATTCGGTCGCGGTGGAGCTGGCTGAGGTTTCTTTGTGGCTGAATACGATTCACAGGGGGGCGCGGGTTCCGTGGTTCGGGATGCAGTTGGTATGCGGGAATTCGCTGGTGGGGGCGAGGCGGCAGGTCTTTGAGTCGGGTTTGCTGCGCCGGAAAAAAAAGGGGGATTCGCTTTGGCTGGACGAGGTTCCGGTGCGGGTGATTCCGGGGAAGAAACGGCCGAAATGGTCTGTCTGGCATTTTCTCCTCCCGGATAAGGGCATGGCGGATTATAAGGACAGGGTCATCAGAAAGATGGCCGGGGATGAGATCAAATCGGTTGCTGAATGGCGAAAGGGGTTTGCGAAGCCGTTTTCCAAGAGCGAAACGGAACGGTTGGAGGGTCTGTCCGATGCGGTGGATCGGCTATGGGAGAGGCATGTAAAGAATCAGCGGAGTCTGAGACGGCGCACCCGTGATTCCCTTGATATCTTCGGACACAGGAAGAGAGGGGAGAGACGGGATCCTTTTCTCACCAAACAGAAGGACAAGATGTTTTTTGAGGAGATTCACTCGGAGAGGGTTCGGAATTCCAGTCCGTACCGGCGGCTGAGGTTGGTGATGGATTACTGGTGTTCGTTCTGGTTCTGGCCGATAGAGAACGCGGAACGGCTGCCGAGCCGTGAGGAGTTTCTGTTTGAGCTGGGGCTGATTCTGGAGGGGAATCTGCTCGATACGGAACCTGCTGTGGGGGAGCAGATAACCTTGTTTCCCGATTCCATGCCGAAACAGCAGTATCTCGATATGGTGGATGAGCTGGGCTTTGTGGATGTGGATAAGCTCTGCCGGGAGCATGAGCGGCTGGGGCTGGTTCGGGAATTGGCGGAGCGGTATCGTTTTCTGCATTGGGAGCTGGAATTTTCGGATATTTTTGAAGACCGGGGCGGGTTTGATCTGATCTTGGGGAATCCGCCGTGGATTAAGGTGGAGTGGAAGGAGAGCGGGGTGCTGGGTGATGCGGAGCCGCTGTTTGTGCTGCGGAAGTTTTCCGCATCGAAGTTGGCGAAGCTGCGGGAGGAGGCGATTGGGCAGTTTGATCTGCGAGGAGACTATCTAACCGCTTATGAGGAGGCGGAGGGGACGCAGAATTTTTTGAATGCGTATCAGAATTATCCGGCTTTGTCAGGAATAAAAGCTAATCTTTTTAAATGCTTTTTGCCGCAGGCTTGGATGATCGGAAGAAAAACAGGCGTTTCGGCTTTTCTGCATCCTGAGGGGATTTATGATGACCCTAGAGGCGGCGGATTTCGTGAGGCGGTTTATCCGAGATTAAGGGGGCATTTTCAGTTTCATAATGAATTAAAGCTGTTTGCTGATGTGGATCATCATGCAAAGTTCAGCATTAATATTTACAGCAATGGGCAAAATGAAACAGCTTTCTCCCATATTGCCAATCTCTATGCGCCACAAACTGTTTATGCCTGTTTTGAGCATGACGGGCGGGGCAATGTGCCGGGAATAAAAGATGAGGAAAACAAATGGAATATAAAAGGACATTTGGCAAGGATTATACGAGTAACAGATGAGGAACTGAATCTTTTTGCGAGTCTTTATGATACCCACGGGACCTCGGCATTACAGGCTCGTTTACCTGCTTTGCACTCAATCCAGTTAATCAGTGTTTTGCATAAATTTTCTGAACATCCTAAAAAATTAGGTGATATTGATGATGAATTTTATTCAACTCAACATTGGAATGAGACGACATCACAGCAAGATGGTACTATCCGCCGAAAAACATGCTTTCCAGATATGATAAACCAGTGGATTTTGTCCGGCCCGCATTTCTTTGTAGGCAATCCCTGTTATAAAACACCTCGGGAGAAATGCACCAAGAATTCGGATTACGATATTCTTGACCTGACAGAACTGCCGGATGATTACCTGCCCCGTACCAATTATGTGCCGGACTGCGATCCTGATGAATATTTGCGGAGAACGCCGACAGTGCCGTGGGATGATGAGAAGCCAGTAACGAATTTCATTAGGTTAGTTCATCGGGGGATGCTTTCACAATCTGGTGAACGAACACTTATTTCTTCAGTTATGCCTAAAGAATCGGGGCATATTCATGGAGCGCAGTCAACTGTATTCAAATCAACCGAAGTTTTGATTAAAGCGACTTTTTTCAGTCATTCTCTGATAGCCGACTTTTACATCAAAACAACAGGTAGAAGCAACCTGCATTATACATGGGAAAATTTTCCACTGACAGAATTGAATTTACAAGAGACGCTTCGAATCTTTATGCTTAACTGCCTTACAACCCATTACGCGGAGATATGGAACGAATCCTGGAACAACAAGTTTAAAAAAGATTCCTGGGCAAAACCCGACCCCCGTCTCAACAACAGCAAATTCTCCAAGCTCACCCGAAAATGGAACCGCAACTGCGCGCTGCGTACCGATTATGAGCGCAGACAGGCATTGGTAGAGATTGATGTGCTCGCAGCAATGGCCTTAAACCTGACCCTTGACGAACTCAGAACCATCTATCGGATACAGTTCCCCGTGCTCCGCCAAAACGAATCCGATACTTGGTACGACCGGAACGGGCGCATCGTATTCACAGTCAGCAAAGGACTCCCCGGCGTCGGCTTCTCCCGGCCCGAATGGGAAGAGATCAAAGAAAAGCAAACCGGAACCGTCGAACGCACCATCACCGACAACACCCTCCCCGGCGGCCCCCGTGAACGCACCATCACTTACCACGCACCCTTTGACAAATGCGACCGGGAAAAAGATTATGAAACCGTTTGGGCCGAGTTTGAAAAACGGTTCAAAAAAAGCTGAACTTTTACGAATGAATTGGAACAACCTGATGATAACAGAAATTTACATAGACAATTTCAAATCCCTTGTTGACTTTCGATTACCCTGTCATTCCCTGACCTGCATAATCGGCATCAACAATTCAGGGAAAACCTCGATATTGCAGGCAATCGACTTTTTATCCGCCATTGCCCGCTCAAAAGTCGGCCAGTGGCTGAAATCAAGGGATTGGAAAACCGGAGAAATAAAATCTCAGTTCAAAAAAAGCCGGAGAACAACCTTTAAATTATGCTTTACGCTGCAAGATAAAAATTACTCATGGTCCGGAACCCTGAACATCCGTTCCCTGAGTTGCAGCAGCGAACAAATCGCCCGGACAAATACTGAACAAACCATGCTTTTAAAGGTAGAAAGTGGATCTTATCATATTGGAGATAGTGAAAAATCAGTTGATTTCGAGTATGAAGGCTCCATTCTGGGAGTATTGAAAGAACAGGTGCTGGGTGACGAACTGACTCAAACCAGGCATTTCCTCCGGTCCATAAAAACCCTGGAACTGCTGAATCCGCTGCTCCTCAGAAAACGGGCAAGAACAGCGGAAGGCGACCTGGGCATCGGAGGGGAGAAACTCTCTGCTTTTTTATACGATCTTCCGGAAGAGAAAAAGCGGCATATTCACAGACAAATGCGCCATCTTTTTGACGAGTTCGAAGATTATCATATTAAGGCCAAACATTCGGGATGGAAGGAACTCCGGATATTTGAGAAGTTTGAAAATCTCAGAGAGAATGCGCCTTCGTCAGACACAGAAGCAAAGCATATCAGTGACGGATTTCTTCGCATCCTTGCAATATTCTCACAACTGCAAACCGATCATTCCGTGCTGCTTTTTGATGAAATCGAAGACGGACTGAACCATGAAGTCATGGAATATCTGATGGATGAAATGGTCGGTGCGCGTCAGCAAATTTTTTTAACCACGCACAGCCCCATGATTTTGAACTTTTTAGAAGACGACATTGCTCAGAAATCGGTGATGCTTGTTCACAGGGATTCTCAGACAGGGAAAACCCAGGCACATAAATTTTTTGATATCCCTCAGATCAGAGAGAAACTGGAATATATGGGACCCGGTGAAGTCTTCGCAAATGTCAGCTTGAAAGAATTGCCATGATTGAAATGATTCTGTCAGAAAAAGGAAACTCTTATGCTAACCCGATTAAAAGTCAGCGGCTTTAAAAATCTCGTTGATACAGATATCCGCTTCGCCGCGTTCACCTGCGTTGCCGGGGCAAACGGCGTGGGAAAGTCCAACCTGTTCGACGCAGTTAAATTTTTAAGCACGCTGGCCAATGACACCTTAATAAACGCCGCCCTCTCTGTCCGCGACGAAGGCGGAAAAACCACGGATATCCGGAGTCTCTTCCATCGTGCCGGAGACACACACGCAAAGAAAATGTCCTTTGAAGCAGAGATGATTATTCCGCACGAAGCCACAGATGATCTGGGGCAGACAGCGAAAGCCAGTATCACGTTTGTGCGTTACGCTGTCACCCTCGCTTACCGGATGGACGAAAAACTGCCTTCACTCGGATCGCTTGAACTGACTCAGGAAAGCCTCGAACGCATCAATCTGGGCGAGGCATCAAAACGCCTGAAGTTCCCCCACAAAGCAAACTCCTGGCGTAAATCCGTATTAAAGGGCAGAAGAGCATCCTCCTTTATCTCAACAGAATATCGGAGAAAGAATCGGGTCATCAAACTCAGTCAGGATGGCAACCAGGGAAGATCCAAATCGTTTCTGGCTGCAAATCTTCCCCGGACCGTGCTTTCCACCGTAAACGCCACAGAAAGTCCCACCGCGCTGATCGCCCGCCGGGAAATGCAGTCCTGGAGATTGCTCCAACTGGAACCGTCCTCTCTGCGGGAATCCGACAGTTTCACGACACCACCGGGCTTAAACCATGACGGCTCTCATCTCGCTGCAACCCTGTCTTATCTGGCACGTTCTTACAAAACAGAAGCCGGAGAAGAAGCCGAAACCTGGATTTACGACCAGATCGCCATGCGTCTCTCCGAACTGATTGACGACGTTCGCACGGTGCAGGTTGACAGCGATGAACGTCGTGAACTCCTGACTTTGGAAGTGACAGACCGGAGCGGAACGGTTCATCCGGCACGCTCCCTTTCAGACGGAACATTGCGTTTCCTTGCTCTAACCGTTTTGGAACTCGATGCCCGGGCAAGCGGCCTGATTTGCCTTGAAGAGCCTGAAAACGGCATTCACCCTGAACGCATCCCCGCAATGCTGGAACTTCTGAAAGATATTGCCACCGACCCTGAAAGCCCGACCGGACCGGATAACCCGCTACGTCAGGTGATCGTCAACACCCATTCTCCCGCAGTTGTCAGCCAGGTGGATGATGACAGCCTCCTGGTTGCCGAGCTGAAAGAGATGGTTCAGGACGGACAGCGATTCAAACGGGTCTGTTTCAACTGGCTCCCGGATACCTGGCGCCAGGAACCGGACAAAAGACCCGTCGCCAGAGGAAAGCTGATGGCATATCTTCACCCTGTCTCGGCTGCTGATGAAAATCTGACAGAACCCGCGTTAAAAACAGGAAGGAAAAAATCACAGAGAGTGATTGACCGGGATGATCTTCAGATCATCAGACAACAAAATTGGAGCAAATAAAAAATGATCCCATCCGTTCTCGCAAAACAACTCAGAAAAGGCGTCGAAGACTTCCTCAGAACCACATTCCCGGTCTCCACGCCCTTTTTCCACAACATCACGGACCGCCTCCTGAAAGAAGACGGCGGCGTCTTCAAAGGGCCTTTCATCTCCGTTCAGCTCCCCTTCAGACAGGGCAACAGCGGCCCCGATTTCTTCCCGGACGTCCCCCTGAAATTCCCGCCTTATCTCCACCAGGAAGAAGCATTCAGACGCCTTTCCGGCCCCCGCCCCCAATCCGTAATCATCGCAACCGGCACAGGATCCGGCAAAACCGAATCCTTCCTCCACCCCATCCTGAACCACGCCCTCCAAACCCAAAAAGAGCGGGGCATCAAAGCGATCCTGATTTACCCCATGAACGCCCTTGCCACCGACCAAGCCGGACGCCTTGCCCGGATCATCCACGACAACCCCAAACTGAGAGGACACATCACCGCCGGTCTCTTTGTGGGACAAAGCGAAAAAGAACCGCGCATGGTCATGACCCGGGACGGCATCATCACAAACAAAGAGACCCAGCGACTCGTCCCTCCGGACATCCTCCTGACCAACTACAAAATGCTCGATTACCTCCTGATCCGAGCCGGCGACTACCCCCTGTGGCAGCAGAACAGCCCCGAAACCCTCCGCTTCCTGGTCGTGGATGAACTCCACACCTTTGACGGCGCACAGGGCACAGACCTCGCCTGCCTCATCCGCCGGATCAAAACCCGTGTCAGAACCCCCGGGAATTCCCTCTGCTGCATCGGAACCTCCGCAACCCTGGGAAGCGACACAGAGCAGAGGGAGACCCTGCGGAGATATGCAGAAGAGATATTCGGAGAACCGATTGGCAAAGACGCCATCATCACCGAATCCCGCAAGACCCCCGGAGAATTTTTGGAAAAGAGTCTCATTTCAGCCATTCACCTTCCGGATCAGGCCCCCCTGCTCAACCCGGAGACCTACCCGACCTGCACGGAATACCTCACGGCCCAGTACGCCCTCTGGTTCGGAGAAAAAATCACCCGGGAGACCCTTACGACCGAAAGCTTCCGCATTGCCCTGGGCAAACAGTTGATGGGACACCGGCTCTTCCATAATCTCCTGAAAGTCCTGAAAGGCGACATCCGAACGGCTGAGGATATCCTCCGGGAACTGGAAAAAGCCATGCCGGAACTCCGTGAAACCGATCAGGATTACCGGATCAACCTGATCAACAGCTTGCTGGCCCTGATTTCAATCGCACGGGCAGACACGCACGGCCACACCGTCCCTTTCCTCCACATCCGGTTTCAGTTGTGGCTCAGGGAACTCCGTCGCATGGTGGGCGAAGTCTCTCCGAACCCCCGCCTGCGCTTTGCAGATGACCTGACCCGGGAGCAGGCCGGGAAACATCTCCCCCTTGTTCACTGCCGGGAATGCCACAGCATGGCATGGGCCGGACGGAAACGGAAAAACGACGCCGCGGTCAGCCCGGACCTTCAGACATTTTACATCGCATTCTTCGGCAACGACCCCAAAGTGATTTTCCTCTTCCCCGAAAAAGAGGATATCCGCAACCTGCACACAGACGGAAAAATCGCTCATCTCTGCCCGGACTGCCTGAACCTTGCCACAAAAATCTCACCTGAAACCTGCCCGGCCTGCGGCCATGGAACCCTGATTCGGGTCTTTGTTCCCAAATCCGCAAAAACACTCCGCGACAAACAGACAGGGACCCACGACTGCCCATACTGCGATTCCCATAACAGCCTCACCATTATCGGCTCCCGGGCAGCCAGTCTCACCAGCGTGATCATCGCCCAGATATATTCCTCCACATTTAATGACGACAAAAAATTACTCGCATTTTCGGATTCCGTTCAGGATGCCGCGCACCGGGCCGGTTTCTTTGCCGCGCGGACCTATCCGTTCAATTTCCGAAGCGCGCTCCAGCAGTTTGTGCAAGCTGAAGGAGAAAACCTCACCCTGGCGGAACTCCCCCCGGCATTTCTCCGTTACTGGTCGGAGCGAATGGATGAGCCCACCCGCATTGCCGCATTTCTCGCACCGAACATGGCCTGGTTCGAGGATTACGAATACCTGAAAGCGCATCACAGCCTCCCGGCGGATTCCAAACTGCCGGATAGCATAAATCGCCGCATCAGTTGGGAAATCTTCAGTGAATACGGATTCAGATCACGCATCGGACGCACCCTTGAAAAGACAAGCTCCTCCGTGGCACACCCGGACCCCGCATTACTGGATCACGCGGCAAACACGCTCCTGCCCCCCCTTCAAAATGAAATCGCCGGACTGGATCCGTCGGATCCCAAGCCCCTGAAACGGTTTCTCACCGGAATACTCATGCACCTCAGAAATCAGGGCGGCGTCCTGCATCCGGCACTCGAAACCTACATTCAGGACCGGGGAAACACCTTCCGAATCCACCGGATCCCCTGGATGCCCAACTTCGGCCCGAACACCCGGGCACCGGCATTCCTCACCACCGGAAAAATCGACCGGTTTGACCCGCTGCTCCCCTCCTCACGCAGCCGCAGGACATGGTACGAATCATGGGCCCATAAATGCTTCTCCCCTCTCATGATCGGCGAGCTTCTCCCCGCACTGTACGACTTAGTGCTGAAGACCCTGGTAAAAGAGAAGATACTCAGCGAACATCGGACCAAAAGCGAACAGGTATGGGCCATCCTGCCGGAGGCACTTCGCGTCACCCGACGCGTGGTTCAATTCCGATGCCGCGTATGCGGGCACAACATCTCCGCCGCATCTGTCGAAGCAGACTGGAACGCCGCGCCCTGTCTCCGGTTTCACTGCAACGGAAGCTATCGGAAATGCAAACCGGCCCCGGACTATTACGGCAAACTCTATTCATCCGGTAACATGCGGCGAATCTTCGCGGCCGAGCATACCGGCCTGCTGAAAAGGGATGAACGCCAGAACCTCGAGAGCGCGTTCAAACGGAAAGACCCGGCCCCCTGGGACCCGAATCTGCTCTCCTGCACCCCCACCCTGGAAATGGGGATCGATATCGGCGATCTCTCCTCCGTGATTCTCTGTTCGGTCCCGCCGGATCAGGCCAATTATCTCCAGCGTATTGGACGGGCGGGCCGCCGCGACGGAAACGCTCTGAACCTCGCGGTTGCCAATGCCCGGCCCCATGACCTCTATTTCTTTGCCGAGCCGGAGGAGATGATCGCGGGGATGATATCGCCGCCCGGGGTTTTCCTGAACGCGTCCGCGGTTCTGGAACGCCAGTTCACCGCGTTCTGCTTGGACAGATGGGCGGAGACCGGCATCTCCCCCACCGCGCTTCCCCGTCAGTTGCGGCATGTTCTCGGGAACTTGGAACCGGTGAATGAGAACAAATTCCCCCACAATTTCCTCTGCTTTGTCAGAAACCAGCAAACCGCCTTATTCGATCATTTCATTGAAATGTTCTCGAATTCGCCCAAAACATCCCTGCCGGCCCATTCCTTGGATAAAGACTCGATAAAGCGTCTCAGGGCTTATGCGGAGGGGAACAAAAAGAATGAGGATTCGCTGGCATACCGCATCATCAACGGCCTGCATCTCCTGTACCGGGAGCGGGAGAATCTCAAAAAGAAAGTCCGTCTGCTGAACGAAAGGATCCGCAGAAAGGAGAAACATCCTGTCCGGGACAAACCCTTTCAAAAGGAACTCGACGAGATGAAACGTGAAAAGAACGCTTTGCACACCATTGTCACACGGATCAATGACCGGCAGACCCTTAATTTCCTCACAGACGAGGGACTCATTCCCAACTATGCGTTTCCCGAGGCAGGGGTGATGCTTCGTTCCATCATCTATCGCAAAAAGACGAAGGTTCAGGAGGGGAAAAAAAATTATGACGTACAGATATACGACTATGAACGCCCCGGGGTCAGTGCGATCAGCGAGCTTGCCCCGGCCGGCAATTTTTATGCAGGCGGGCGGAAGGTTCGGGTGGATCAGGTGGAGCTGGGGATCTCGGAAGTCGAGTCATGGCGATTTTGCGATAAGTGTTCGTACATGGAACTGATCGGCAGATCAGAGGATACCCCGGTCTGTCCCAAGTGCGGAAGCATGATGTGGTCCGACGCGGGACAGAAACGAGAAATGCTCCGAATGCGACAGGTCTTTGCCACCACATCGGACAGGGAGAGCCGCATCGGCGACGACAGCGATGTCCGTGAACCCATGTTTTATAACAAACAGATGATGGTGAATGTTGAGGAGAGGGATATCTCGGACGCGTTCCGGGTGGAGAGCGACGACCTTCCGTTCGGGTTCGAGTTTTTGTCCAGAGCATCTTTCAGAGAGATCAATTTCGGAGAAAAGGGCGAGCATGGCGAAAAAATCACCATTGCCGGCACACAACTGCCGCGCAAAGGCTTTGTCATTTGCCGGCATTGCGGCAAGGTTCAGGTCGGCACGGATATCCGTCACGCGCTGACCTGCACATCCCGGAAACAGGACTCGGAGAAGAATCTGACCGAATGCGTGTATCTGTACAGGGAATTCTCATCCGAGGCGATCCGGATCCTGCTTCCGGTTACGACCTTTGAGGGTTCCGAGCAAAAACTCCTTTCCTTTGTGGCCGCGCTTCACCTAGGCCTCAGGCGGATATTCCGCGGCAGCATTGATCATCTTCAAAGCACGGTGCATGACGAACCCGTACCGGACGCAACGGCTCGGAAGAAGTATCTGGTCCTTTACGATACTGTGCCCGGAGGTACCGGATATCTGAAACAACTAATGCGCTCGGAGATGCCCATGCTCTCCCTTTTTGAAGCGGCCCTGGACACGCTCCGGGCATGCTCCTGTAATCAGGATCCGGACAAAGACGGATGTTACAGGTGTCTGTACGCATACCGGAGAAGCGATGCCATGGCGGGGACGTCCCGGGATACGGCCATCGATATGCTTTCCGAAATTCTGAGCCATCAGGATCAACTGGTTCGGACAAAGAGTCTGAAAACGGTGCGGATAAATGCCCTGTTTGACAGCGAGCTTGAAGCCCGGTTTATCGAGGCCATTGGACGAACAGAGACGGATGGGCGGAACGCGGTGTTACGGAAGGAGGTGGTTCACGGCAAACCCGGTTATTTCTTTAAAATCGGAGATCGTCCCTGGTATGTGGAACCCCAGGTCAGTCTGGGCCCGGCAGACGGCGTCCGCGTCCCGTCAAAAGCAGACTTTCTGTTCCGCCCGGCCCGCGGCCGGGACAGGGGCAAACCCGTTGCCGTATTTACGGACGGTTTTTTCCATCATCGGGACCGGGCGGCTCAGGATATGGCCCAGCGCAGCGCCATTGCCCAAAGCGGCAGATATTATGTGTGGTCCCTCTCCTGGAAGGATGTGGAGAATCGCCGGCACCCCCGGGGAGAATATTTTGAAAATCCTCTGATTCCCCGGGATGCCGGAAAATACAAAAAACTGTTGGGACTCTATTCCATTGAATCCTTTCAGAATGTTTGCAAATCGGACAGCTTTGCATGGCTGATCCGATTTCTTGCCAATCCCGAGCCGGAGAAATGGGCATATTACGCATTCACGCACGGGCTGTTGCTGCTCGATAAACAGCGGTTTTCAACGCCCTCCGCGAAAAAGGAATGGTCGGACAAGGCCCGAAAACATCTCCCGGAGGAGATAGCGGAAATCCTTGATGATGTGAGTGGACCCTGTTTTTACGGATTATCCGAGTCCGGGGATGCGGAATCCTTTGTGCGGATATTTGCCGCGATTGAAAGCGCGGCCATACAGTCAGGCCGCATATCAGAAATGCGCCTAGCCTGTTCTCTCTCGGACCTCCCGGAAAAACGGGAAATGCAGGAATTTGAGCCGGCATGGAACGGCTGGCTCAGGCTTTACAATCTGTTTCAGTTTCTCCCCTCGGCTTTCTTTTCCACACACGGGGAGAAGACCGGCGGAGAATATGACGGCATTCCGGATAATCGTCAGACCGAACCGGCCGGAGACAGATTTGACGAATGGGAAGAGGTCCGGGAACTAACTGACCCGGAACTCCATGACTTACTGAGAAAACTGGCCCAAAAGGGATGGCCCGCGCCCCAGGTCGGATACGAGCTTGCTGACAAGAACGGAAAGATTGTCGGTGAGGCGGAACTGGCGTGGAGCGACAGGAAGACCGCCCTTCTGCTGCCTGAGCAGGCGGAATATGCAAAGGTGTTTGAGGATCAGGGGTGGCGGGCTGTGGAAACCGGAGCGGATCTCTTTCGATAATCCGTGCTTATCCCTTTTTGATAAGGGAATCTGCCCCCGGATTCATCGAACGCCTATTGATTTCATCGGAACAAATCAGGGAGAAACTTAATGGTTAGAACAATTGAAATCCTTTCCTACAAAGGATTCAGACATGGCAAAGTTGAATTGGAACCTTACAATATCCTCGTCGGGCCCAATGCCAGCGGAAAAAGTTCTTTTTTCGATGTGCTGAACTTCGTCAGGGACATGCTGAATGACGGACCTGTCAGCGCCGTGCAAAAAAGAAGTTCCAATTTTCAGGAACTGACATGGAATCAGGCAAAAGATTGTTTTGAATTTGCTTTGGAATTCAAAGTGCCTGAAAAGAAACATCAGAAATACGAGACCGCCCGATATGAAATCGCATTGGCCCAAAATGAGACGGACGGCATTGTGATCGAAAATGAACAATTATGGTTAATCAGGGAAGAAAACAGAAGGCATCGGTATGACACCGGAGACAGGCAAATCCGCTCATTTCCATCGGAACCGGAAGAGCCTGCGCATATCATCCGTTCCTGGCGAAAAAGTCCGGCTGGCTGGCGAAAAGTTGTTTCCAAGACCGTCAGGGGAAACGATTATTTCAGATCCGAAACCACCGAATGGAACATTACTTACCGCCTGGGCCCCCAGAAGGCGGCCCTGGCCCGCATTCCCGAAGATGAGAGTCGCTTCCCTGTCTCTTTGTGGGTGAAAAACATACTGACGGAGGGCATTGAGTTCATTCAGTTGAACAGCGTGAGTATGCGCTGGGCCTGCCGACCGGACGCACCTGTCCATTTTGATCCTGCCGGAAGCAATTTGCCCAAGGTGATTATGCATCTTGAAAAAAATCATCCGGCCGTGTTCGCCCGCTGGGTGGAGCATGTCAGGACCGCTTTTCCCGATATCAGGGCAATACAAGTCAGAGAAAGACCGGAAGACCGCCATCTCCGTCTTTCAATAGTCTATCATAACGAAACAGAGATACCGTCATGGCTTCTGTCCGACGGCACGTTGCGGCTGCTGGCCCAGACACTTGTCGCCTATCTGCCCGTCACAAACAAGATATACATGATTGAGGAGCCGGAAAACGGACTCCATCCGCAGGCGATTGAAACGGTGATTCAGTCGCTTTCGTCTGTGTATGACAATACGATTATGCTGGCAACCCACTCGCCCGTTGTCCTGAGACTGTCCGAACCCGGCGATATTTTATGCTTTTCCAAGACGAATGCCGGTACCATTGACATTGTGCGGGGTGACAGGC
Organism: Desulfobacterales bacterium HSG2; assembly: GCA_030378035.1. Lineage (GTDB taxonomy): Bacteria > Desulfobacterota > Desulfobacteria > Desulfobacterales > 4be13 > JAUCGI01. The sequence goes on along the minus strand of JAUCGI010000022.1, from coordinate 12,200 downwards.
ATCCGAAACTGAGGGATTGGAAAAAGGATGTCGATCTGGCGACATTGCACGCCGCGGGGGTGCTTCAATGATGAAAGAACTGATTGTTCTTGTGGCGGACAAAAACATGCAGTTTGCAATGGAGGGATTGCTGACACGGCATCAGGCTTTTCAGATGAGAAGGCTGACAAGAAGAGATTTTGACATTTATGTTCATCCCCTTCGTGATCCGGGTGTGTTTAAAGAGGCGGCCGCATTTCTGAGACCTTACCAGAGGCAATATCAGTATGCCCTGGTCCTGTTGGATCGGGAGGGCAGCGGACAGGAAAAGAAGACGGCGAGCGAAATTGCAGATGAGATAAAAACAAATTTGGAAAGGAATGGCTGGAGAAAGAGGGCCGAGGTGATCGTTCCGGATCCGGAACTGGAAATATGGGCGTGGGCAAATTCACCGCATCTGGCAACCCATACCGGATGGGCAGAACTGCGCTCCTTAATGAACTTTGTAAAAAATAGCGGAACATGGGAAGCGGACGCATCCAAGCCGGAGCGTCCGAAAGAGGCCTTCGAGGCGCTGTTAAGAGAAAAAAAAATTCAGCGTTCCTCATCGATTTACAGGAAGATTGCCACGGATGTCAGTTTTCGTGATTGTACGGATCCGGCATTTCTGAAAATTAAAACTGTGTTAAGGGAATGGTTTCATCCGGGAAACAATTATGAATAATCAGTAGTTCTGAAACTTTTTCCCCGCACGCTCCCGGAGGATTGCCAAATCCCCGGCAAGGACACCCCAAATTTTTGAGGATAGAATAAAATGACTTTAAAACGCAAAATAAAATTCGCAATAGCAACGGATATTCTCACGTCACTAACGAAGATTCCCCGAAATCAGCAGCATAAGGTACTCGGATTTATTAACAAGTTCCAGGCAAATCCCGCGTCACCGGGAATCAATTATGAGAAAATCTCCAAGGCAAAGGACCCGAATCTGAGATCGGTTCGCATTGATAAGACCTACCGGGGGATCGTCCTGAAGCCGGAGACCGGTAATCTTTATGTGCTTCTGTGGGTCGATCATCACGACAAGGCTTATGAATGGGCAGAGAGAAAGGTTTGCAGGGTTCACCCGGAGACCGGGAGTATTCAGGTGTTCAATATGGATGAAGACCGGGCTGAACTCGGGGAGACCCAAACGGACGAGACCGGAGTTCCCCCGCTGTTCGCCCATATCCGGGATCGTGAGGTGATTCGTCTGGGGGTGCCGGAGATGCTGCTCCCTCTGGTTCGCGGTCTGACATCCGAGGAGGAGCTGGATCAGGCTGCCGACCAGCTCCCTGAAGAGGCTTATGAAGCCTTGTTTTTCCTCGCGCAAGGGCATTCTTTTGAAGAGGTTTACAGTGACATGGAACGAGCCGGAAGAACGCCGTCATACAAGGTTGACACGGACGATTATGAAACGGCTCTGGATACGCCTGATTCCCGGGGCCGTTTCTATGTTGTCGAGGATGAGCTTGAACTGGCGGCCATTCTGAACGCACCGCTGGAGAAATGGCGTGTCTTTCTCCATCCTTCACAGCTGAGTCTTGCTGAACGGGATTGGAACGGACCGGTGCGTGTCCTCGGAGGCGCGGGAACCGGTAAAACCGTTGTCGCGATGCATCGGGCAAAATGGCTGGCCCGGCATCGCTTTAACAGGGATACTGACCGTATCCTCTTTACCACCTTCACCAAAAATCTGGCCGCGGATATCAGGGAGAATCTGACCCATATCTGCACAAAAGAGGAGATGCGGCGGATCGAGGTGGTGAACCTTGACAAATGGGTATCTGTTTTTCTCCGGAGGAACGGTTACAATTACGAGATTGACTACGGCATGCGAACCGATCCGCTCTGGAAAGCGGCGCTCGATATGGCCCCCTCGCAGCCATCGCCCGATCCGTCCTTTTACCGGGAGGAATGGATACGGGTCATTCAGCCCCAGGGGATCACTTCCGCAGCGGAATATATGAAAGCCTCCCGTGTGGGCAGGGGGACCCGTCTGAACCGGAAGGAGCGAAAAGCGGTCTGGGGCGTATTTGAGGAATATCGTGTGCTCCTGAACGAACATAATCTCAAGGAGAGCGATGATGCCATGCGGGACGCAAGGCTGCTGCTCAAGAGGAAAAAGGATATCCTTCCCTACAAATCCGTCATTGTTGACGAAGCTCAGGATATGAGCATGCAGGCGTTCAGGCTGATCCGGGAGATTGTTGGCAAACACGGTGCCAAAAATGACATTTTTATCGCCGGGGACGCGCATCAGCGGATTTATCAGCACAAGGTCGTACTCAGTCAGTGCGGTATCAACATCCGGGGCCGAAGCAGAAAACTGAGGATCAACTATCGTACAACTGACGAAACTCGCAGTTGGGCGGTAAATCTGCTTAAAAATGTTGAGACAGATGATCTGAACGGCGGAGCGGATGATCAGAAGGGATATAAATCCCTGCTTCATGGCGAATTACCCGGGGTTCATCATTTTGCAGCGTTTCAGGAGGAGCTTGATTTTATTATCCGATACCTTAAACAGATCAGTGCCGGAGAAGGGTCTTTGAAAAATGCATGCCTGGCCGTCCGCACCAATCACCTCCTGAAACAGTATGAGAGCGCCCTTGTCGGCGAAGGGATTCCGGTGTACCGTATTCGGCGCAGCAAGGCAGATGAGCGCCGGGCAGAGGGCGTTCGTCTGGCAACCATGCATCGCGTCAAAGGGATTGAGTTTGACCGGATCATCATTGCCAGCGTCAATGACGGAATGATTCCCTATGAAGGCGGGGAAAGCGATTCCCCGGATCAGGTGGTTCGGAGGGAATCGGAAGTCCGTGAGCGGGCCCTGCTTTACGTCGCCGCGACCCGGGCAAGAAAAGAGGTTGTGGTGACGAGCTTTGGCAAATCGAGCAGGTTTTTACTATCATAGACCTGTGTACATAACAAAAAGCTGATTATAACGGATTTAGGGGAGGCTCAACGCAGAGGTCGCGGAGAACGCGGAGACACGCAGAGATATCAGCGGACCGGAGCGGAGGATCACCGCCATCAGGTTGGGGAACACAGCCGGCCGGGGAGGACATTGTCTCAGGCACTGTCAGGCCGCTCCGACTCCCAACCCGGTGGGCGGCGGGGCGGAGGATCCGGGTGATTTCCTCCGCGTGACTCTGCGTGACTCCGCGTCCTCTGCGTCCTCCGCGTTGAGTTCCGCTCAGACAGACAGACCATGGCGGGTCAGAGGGAGGCTCCCCTAAATCCGTTATAATCAGACAAAAAGACAAAAAGCTTCAGAGACATAAAAACCAGTACTCTGTCATTCCGGGCGGAAATGGCGGGAATCGGCAGGATTCCCGGCATTTTCGACCCGGAATCCGCTTTTTGTCCTGTGCTCAGATCATAGACAAAAAAAATGTGTCAACTTTCAGGTAAATCAGAAATGTGAAAATTGTGAAATTTCGGGTTGCATATTCTGACGATCTGCGATATATGTTTTTTATTTTTAACTTCAGACTGGCTTTTTTCAGCAGGCACGGATTCGAGAGCAAACTTGAACCGTATCTTAAAGGATAAGGAGGAGAAGAGAATTGTGACTGAACTGCCGGGGGAGGCATTACAAGGCAGAAGCCCTCGTAACGGATGAACCCCGTCCGGCAGGCAACTTTTAATTCCGCTATGAAAACCGAGTGTCCTGAAAAAAACCGGTTTCTTCAGGACAGAACAGGAGGTGACAAATGTCCGAACAAAAACACGAACAGCGAGTCAGTGATAAAGACAAATTCACTTTCGCAGACAAAGGAGAGGGTGACAAATTCACTTTCGCAGACGAACATGAAGATGATAAATTCACTTTCGCGGATGAACATGAAAATAAACCCGTTCTCGCAGACGAACGCGAAGACAAACCCGTTTTCACAGACGAACAGGATGAATGGAGAGTCATAATTGCCGATGACGAGAAATCGGTCCACGACATGACAAAGAGGCTTCTCGAGGATTATTCCTTCGAGGGCCGGGGTCTCCGTTTCCTGTCCGCCTATTCCGGGGAGGAGACAAAGGCCCTGATCACGGAACACCCCGAGACCGCCCTCATTCTGCTCGACGTGGTGATGGAGACGGACCATGCGGGTCTCGAAGTGGTGCGCCACGTTCGGGAGGCGCTCGGAAACGACCTCGTGCAGATTGTTCTCCGAACCGGTCAGCCGGGGCAGGCACCGGAGATGAAGGTCATTGCGGATTACAGCATCAATGATTACAGGTCAAAGACGGAAACAACCGTGGAAAAGCTTTTTACCGTTGTCACCACTTCGCTGCGTGCATACCGGCTCACACAGAATCTCAGGAGGGAAATGGCGGAACGCAGAAAACTTTACTTGATGCATCAGAAGGCGGAGACCGAGGCAAAACTCCTTGCACAGGAAATGGAATTTGCGAGGCGTATTCAGAGCAGCCTGATACCCGAAAAACCCGAACTGTCCGGATATGATATCATGGCCAGCGTCGAGCCTGCCGACGATGTCGGTGCTGACTATTACGATGTGATATCCGTTTCGGGACATAACTGGATCGTCATCGGAGATGTCTCCGGACACGGCATCGCCGCGGGTTTGGTGATGATGATGGTTCAGACGGCAGTACGCACAGTGCTGGCTGAAATTCCCGACATGCCGCCCTCCCGTCTGCTGACCGTCATCAACAGGACAATCTATGATAACATAGAAAAAATGGGTGACTCGAAACACATGACCATCATTGTCCTGGCCGTCGAAGATCACGGAAATTTCTTTTTCTCAGGCCTGCATGAGGACATGCTGATCCGGCGCGCGGCCACGGGAAAGGTCGAGGCGATCGGGACAGACGGGATGTGGATAGGACTGGTGGACGACATTTCCGAGATGCTGTCCGACGACACGCTGAGACTGGAACCCGGGGACTGCATGGTGCTTTTCACGGACGGCATAACAGAGGCGCGGGACAAAGAGGACAACCTGTTCGGTGACGAGCGTCTGGTGAGGATAATCGAGGAATCCGGGGACTGTTCCGCCTTCGAAGTGCACAGAAACATAATCGCCGCTCTGGAATCCTGGAGAAAGCCGGATGATGTGACGCTTGTTGTTGTGAAGCGGGATGTTTGATGCTGGATGCTGGATGCTTGATGCTGGATGCTTGATGCTGGATGCTTGATGCTGGGTGCTTGATGCTTGATGCTGGATGCTTGATGCTGGATGCTGGATGCTGGATGCTTGATGCTGGATGGAATCCGGGGTTGGTCGGCTCCGGTTGGCCAAGGAAATTAATTAAGGAATTTAACTTATGAAACATGCAAACATGACAAACATCCCCGGTTATCAGATTGCCGGACAGATTTACGAAAGTACCAACTCGCTGGTCTATCGGGGCTTGCGGGACAGAGACAGCCTGCCGGTCGTCCTCAAGGTTCTGAAGGAGGACTATCCGACACCCGAGGAACTGACGCGCTACCGCCAGGAGTATGACATCACACGCGGTCTGGCGGATTCGGAGGGCGTTGTCAGAGCTTACAGCCTTGAAAAATATGGGAACACGCTGATGATATGTCTGGAGGATTTCGGCGGCGAGTCCCTGGGACACTGGCTGGCCGAACGTCAGATGAGTCTGACCGAACAGCTCACGCTTGCCGTCCGTGCAGCCGAAATTCTGGGACAGATTCACCGGCAGGACATCATTCACAAGGACATCAGTCCCGCCAATCTGGTCCTCAACCCGACGACCGGGGTGCTGAAGTTCATCGACTTCGGAATTTCCACCCGGCTGTCAAAACAGCATCCCACGCTGCGTAACCCGGATGTGCTGGAGGGCACCCTGCCATACATATCCCCGGAACAGACCGGGCGCATGAACCGCGCCCTGGACTACCGCACCGACTTCTATTCCCTCGGCGCCACTTTCTACGAGCTGTTCACCGGGAAAAGGCCCTTTGAATCGAAAGACGCGGTGGAACTGGTGCATTCCCACATCGCCCTGAGGCCCGTTCCCCCCTGTGAGATCAGTCCCGAGCTGCCGACTGTCGTTTCCGATATTATCCTAAAATTGCTGGAAAAGACGGCCGAGGAACGCTATCAGAGCGCCTGGGGCATCAGCGCCGATCTGGGGAAATGCCTGGCCGCCCTGCGGGAAACCGGCACGGTCGAACCCTTTGCCCTGGCCCGGAGGGACATCCCGGACCGTTTTCGGATTCCGGAAAAACTTTACGGACGAGAGCATGAGACGGACACCCTGCTCGCCGCGTTTGAGCGGGTCGCGGAGGGCGGCGCGGAGATCATGACGGTCGCCGGCTATTCGGGCATCGGCAAGTCCGTGCTTGTCAGAGAGATTTACCGTTCGCTTGCCGGAAGCCAGGGTTATTTCATTTCCGGCAAGTTTGACCAGTTCCTGCGCAGCATTCCCTACAGCGCGCTTGTCAGTGCTTTCAGAGAACTGGTCCGGCAACTGCTGACCGAAAATGAGGAGCAACTGTCGGTCTGGAGGGAGAAACTCCTGGCCGCCCTGGGGCCCAACGGACAGGTCGTCATTGATATGATTGCGGAAATCGAACTGATCACCGGGCCGCAGCCGGCAGTGCCCCGACTCGGGTCGGCCGAGTCTCAGAACCGCTTCAATCTCGTGTTTCAGAACTTCATGAAGGTGTTCTGCCAGCCGGAACATCCCCTGGTCATTTTTCTGGATGATCTGCAGTGGGCAGATTCGGCAACGCTCAGACTGCTGGAGATCGTAATGAGCGACAGGGAGAACACCGCCCTCCTTCTGATCGGGGCCTACCGGGACAACGAGGTTGATCCGACCCATCCCCTGATGACAACACTTGACACTCTCCGTGAGGAAGGCGCCGCTGTCAGCCGGATCACCCTGAAGCCTCTGGCCGCCGAGCATGTCAGCCGGCTGATTGCCGAGAGCCTGCACCGGAGCCCGGAAGCGGTCGGCCCGCTCACGGATCTGGTGATGCGCAAGACCGGCGGGAATCCGTTTTTTGTGAACCAGTTTCTGCACACACTGTATGAGGAGGAACTGCTTGTGTTCAAAAAGACCTCCGAGGACTTCGGCGAGCTCAGTCGAGCCGTTTTGGAAACCTCAAAGGTCTTGCGGTATGGCTGGCAGTGGGAGACTGACCGGATCGAGGCCCTCGGCATCACTGACAATGTTGTGGATCTGATGATTGGCAAACTGAGAAGGCTGCCCGAATCCGCACAGCAGGTTCTGCGCCTGGCAGCCTGTGCGGGCAGCCATTTTGATCTGGACACCCTGTCCGTCATTTATGAAAAGTCGGCGGCCGACACCTTTCAGGATCTGACGCCGGCTCTGACGGAGGGACTGGTTCTGCCCCTGTCCGAGCCGGAAGTGGCCGGCGATGACATCCGCCTCTCGCCGATGACCATCGGCCTCATGCATTTTCTGCATGACCGGGTCCAGCAGGCGGCCTACGCCCTGATTGACGATGAGCGGAAACAGGACGTCCATCTGCGGATCGGTCGTCTGATGCTGGAAAACACGCCCGCCGACGCTTTTGAGGAAAAAGTCTTTGACATTGCGGGACACTTCAGTCACGGCATTGATCTGCTCAGTGACCCGGCCGAGCGGCTCGAGATTGCCCGGCTGAATCTGACGGCCGGGCGGAAGGCCAAGACGTCGGCGGCTTACGGGGCCGCGGTCAGCCACCTGGCAGCCGGGCGGGAATGTCTGCCCGAAAACAGTTGGGAAAGTGAGTATGACCTGACGCTCAGTCTCCTCACAGAAGCAACTGAAGCTGCTTATCTCAGCGGTGACATTGAACAGATGGAGCAACTGGCGCAAGTGGTGTTAGAACATGCACAAACCCTGTCGGATCAAATGAAAGTCTGTGAAATTCGGATAATGGCTTATATCGCCCAAAATCAGCAGCGAAAGGCTATTAAAATCGCACTGAGTTTTCTAAACCGGTTAGGTATCAGCTTCCCAGAAGAACCGACACAAGAAGAGGTCGGACTGGCTCTGCAGAAAACACAATCCTCTCTGTCCGGCAAACCAATCCCGTCTCTCATTGACTTGCCAATAATGACAAGCACCGACATGATATTGGCAATGCGTATCATGGTGGCAATCGCTCCGGCCGCTCACCAGACGTCACCAAGACTGTTTATTCTGATGATACTTAAGCAAGTTGCTCTGTCGCTTGAATATGGCAATGCTGCCGAATCAAGTTTTTTTTATGTCTCTCACGGAATGATTCTCTGTTGCGTTTTCGATATTGAATCCGGATATCAGTTTGCCCAACTGGCTTTGGATTTGTTGGAACGACTGGGTGAAAACGGACTTAAAGTGAAGGTCGCTGAAATATTTAATGTCTTTGTAAGGCCATGGAAAGAACATGCCAGAGAAACATTGCAACCCTTGTTGGGAATTTATCAAACTGGCTTGGAAACGGGAGATTTGGGATATGTTGCCTATTCTATCCATTGTTATCTGTCCTGTTCTTATTTTATCGGCAGGCAACATGCAACCCTCGAACCCGAAATGGCTCGGTACAGTCATGTACTTGCCCGGCTCAGACAGGAAAATGTCCTTAATTGGAATAACATATATTGGCAAGTCGTTTTAAACTTGATGGGACACTCCGACAATCCGTGTCGTCTGACCGGCGAAGTTTATGACGAGAATATTCAGTTACCACTCCATCAGCAGGCGAATGACAGAACAGCGATTCTTTTTTTGCATCTTAACAAATGTATCCTGCATTATCTGTTTCAGGAATATGCGGAGGCTGTTGAAAATGCTGAGATAGCAGAACAGTATTTGGATGGTGCTACCGGTGCGTTAGCGGTGGCCATATTTCATTTTTATGATTCTCTTGCATGGCTGGCGGTGTATCCCGGCTTGCCTCAGAGCGAACAGGAGGCCGTTCTGACCAAAGTGTCTGCCAACCAGCACAAACTGAAATTGTGGGCCGAACATGCGCCCATGAATTTTCAGCACAAACATGATCTGGTCGAGGCTGAAAAGGCACGGGTGCTGGGCCGGAACTGGCAGGCCGCCGGATTTTATGACAAGGCCATTGAGCTGGCCCGTGAGAATGAATATGTCAATGAGGAGGCCCTGGCCTGTGAGCTGGCCGGCCAGTTTTATCTGGCCGAAGGCAGGTCCGGAATAGCTCACTTTTACCTGCGTGACGCCCGCTATGCCTATCAGCGGTGGGGGGCGGAGGCCAAGGTGAGAGACATGGAGACCAGGCATCCGCAACTGCTGGCTTCCGAACCTGCCCGTGCGGCAGCCACGAAGGAGATCACCATATCGGAAACACAGACGTCTTCGACAACGGGCAGTTCGGAATGGATGGATCTGAGCAGCATAATGAAGGCTTCACAGACCCTGTCCGGGGAAATCGTCCTGGCCCGGCTGCTCGAGAAAATGATGCGCATTGTCATTGAGAATGCCGGGGCCCGGAAAGGTTTTCTCCTTCTGGAAAAGGGGGGGGAATGGCTCATCGAGGCGGAAGGCGATGTTGAGGGGGATGAGGTGCGGGTCATGCGGTCAGTCGGCATCGGGGAGAGTGATGCCGTCTGTGCCGGCATCGTCTATTACGTCGCCCGCACCCTGGAAAGTGTCGTGCTGGATGACGCGGCCAATGACGGGGATTTCACCCGGGAGGAGCACATTCGGAAGCACGGGAGCAAATCGGTCCTGTGCATGCCGCTGCTTCACAAAGGCGAGCTGAACAGCATACTCTATCTGGAGAACAGCCTCACGACAGACGCGTTCACCCCGGAAAGACTGGAACTGCTGAAAGTTCTCTCATCCCAGGCCGCCATCTCAGTGGAGAATGCCAGTCTGTATGCCAATCTGGAACAGAAGGTGGATGAACGGACCCGGCAGTTGGAGGAGTCGCTGGAGACTCTCAGAAGAACCCAGGACCATCTCGTGCAGTCGGAGAAGATGGCCGCCCTGGGCGGTCTTGTCGCGGGTGTGGCACACGAGATCAACACACCCGTGGGAATCGGCATCAGCGAGGCGTCATTTATCAAGGCGAAGACCAGGAGTTTTTCGGAATCCTATCGTTCCGGAAGCCTGAGGCGTTCCGATTTTGAAAAATACATCCGGAACGCAACCGAGTCCGCGGCCAGCATTCTCACCAACCTGGGGCGGGCGGCGGACCTGATCGCAAGCTTCAAGCAGGTGGCGGCGGACCAGTCGAGCGACCAGCGGCGGAGATTCGCACTGAAGCCGTACATCCGCGAGATACTCGTCAGCCTGAGTCCCAAATTCAAGAAGACCTCGCACACGATCACGGTAAACTGCCCGGAGGATCTGGAGATCGACAGCCACCCCGGGGCCTTTTCCCAGATCATCGCCAACTTTGTCACAAACTCCCTCCTTCACGGCTTCGAGGGGATCGAAAGCGGAAAGATCCGCTTTGACGTGACCACGGAAGGGGAGGATATCCTGTTCCGCTACAGTGACAACGGCGTGGGAATGGATGAGGAGAGCCTCGGACGGGTCTTCGACCCCTTCTTCACCACGAAGCGCACCCGGGGCGGAACAGGGCTGGGGATGCACATTGTCTTCAACCTCGTGACACAGACCATGGGCGGGGAGATAAAATGCAGCAGCACCCCGGGTGAGGGCACAGGCTTTCTGATAAGGATGAAGGCTGAGGACCCGGACTCGGATATTATGAGGTCTGATGCCTGATGTTTATGAAAGGAAGGACAAAAAGAATGCAATGAACGGGTGGGCGATCCGGCCCTGTTTATCGGCAGAGTGGCGGAACCGGACTTTCTTTGCCGGAAACCGCCGAGTCCCGCTTATCAGAGGCAACTTTTAATTTTCGATGAAGTCTGCCATGGAAACCGGGTTTTTTTGAAAGAACCCGGTTTCCCCGGGACAGAACACGAGGTGACAAATGTCCGAACAAAAAGACGAACAGCGAGTCAGTGATAAGAACAAATTCACTTTCACAGACGAAGGAGAGGGTGAAAAATTCACTTTCGCAGACGAAGGAGAGGGTGAGAAATTCACTTTCGCAGACGAACGTGAGGATGAGAAATCTGCTTTCGCAGATGAACATGAGGAAAAACCCGTTTTCGCAGACGAATGCGAAGAGAAACCCGTTTTCGCAGACGAATGTGAGGATGAACCCGCTTTCACGGATGAACAGGATGCATGGACAGTCATGATTGCCGATGATGAGGAAGCGGTTCACAGCATGACAAAGAGGCTTCTCGAAGATTTTTCCTTCGAGGGCCGGGCTCTCCGTTTTCTGTCCACTTTTTCCGGGGAAGAGACAAAGGCTCTGATCACGGAACACCCCGAGACCGCCCTCATTCTGCTCGACGTGGTGATGGAGACGGACCATGCGGGTCTCGAAGTGGTGCGCCACATTCGGGAGGCGCTCGGAAACGACCTCGTGCAGATTGTTCTCCGAACCGGTCAGCCGGGGCAGGCGCCGGAGCATGAGGTCATTGTGGAATACAGCATCAATGATTACAAGTCAAAGACAGAAATGAACATGGAAAAGCTTTTTGCAACTGTCACATCTTCTCTGCGGTCGTACAGGAATATCGGGATTATTAAAAAAGCAAATGAAGAGTTGAATAATGAAATTGCAGAGCGTAAAAAAGCGGAAGCCAGACTGGCCGCCATAAACGTCCGTCTGGAGGAACTGGTGGATGAAAGGACCAGGGCGCTGGCGAAAACTACGGAAGAGGCCAGTGCGGCCAACCGGGCAAAGAGTGATTTCCTCGCCAGGATGAGCCATGAAATCCGGACTCCCATGAACGCCATCATCAACATGACCTGGCTCCTGGCGGATACGGTTCTGAATCCGGAACAGCGGGATTGTGTGAGGACCGTGCTCTCGGCTTCGGAGATTCTGCTCACCGTAATCAACGATATCCTTGATTTTTCCAAGATCGAGGCCGGGAAACTCGATCTGGAGACCACTGATTTCAGTCTCGGGGATGTGATTGCGGAAACGGTGAGCATTCTGAAAATACCGGCGGATGAGAAAAAGCTCGCGCTGACATGCCGGACAGACCGCGATGTTCCGACGCACCTTCGCGGAGACCCGGTGAGGCTCCGGCAGATTCTTCTCAACCTTGCCAACAATGCGGTCAAATTTACGGAACAGGGAGGGATAACGGTCTGTGTCTCCGGGGAAAATGAGAGCGGCGCCGGGGTTCTGCTCCGTT
>JAUCGI010000154.1 GCA_030378035.1 Desulfobacterales bacterium HSG2 | reverse complement strand
CCAATCCGAACCGAGCAAATTATGAACCATACGTCGCGTGCAGCTTTTTTCAAACCCCGGACACTTATATTCTCCGCGTTTTTAAAAGCCGCGCATTATATGAACTATTTAACCTTACACCACATATTATGGAACCAGGAATCGTTGTCGAATATATTGACCGCCAGAAAATTATATGCGCGGTTGTTCTGGAAGTAAAAAAACAGAAACTGAGGCTTCTGTCCGAAAACAACCGCGAGGTCAAGCTTTCGGAAGGCCGTCTGTCACATAAAAGCAAAACCCGCCTTGACCCCTCCATGGGCAGGGACAGACTGATTGAAGCCATGAAGGATATTGTCACCAGGCGCAGGGAACTGACCGATCAGGTTGATATCAGGGAATTGTGGGAAATTCTGAACACGGAACAGGAATGGATTGATCTTGTCACAATGACCGATTTCTGTTTCCCGGAAAAACCTTCCGGAGATCACGAATCAGCAGTTATCAGGGCGTTTTTTGACGATAAACGCTATTTTAAATTCAACTCGGACCGTTTTTTCCCGAATTCGGAAAGTCGGATCGAACAATTGGAGCGGCAGGCCAGGGAGATCGAACGCAAGAACCGGATTATCGAAGAGGGCGGCAACTGGCTGAAAAAGGTTCTGAATGATGACGATCCCCTATCCGGCGATGAATCCGCTGCCGAATCGGAGCCGATCTCCGAATTCATAGAAATAATCCGATCCGTTTATCTGTTTGAAAAGGAAAGCAAATACTATGACATCGGAAAAGCGATGTTTGCCAAAGCCGGCGTCAGTATCGGTGAAACCCTGTTCCAGCTCCTTGTCAAACTGAATGTATGGGATCAGGATGAAAACTTGGAGCTTTACCAGTACGACGTCCCGATATCCTTTTCCGACAAGGCGATGAACTCCGCGACGGAACTGGCAGAAGGATGGAAATTAACCGAAGACTCTGCTGAAAGCAGCGAACGCAGGGACCTGACCATGCTGCCGCTGATGACCATAGACGGCCAGGCAACCCTCGATTATGATGACGCCCTAAGCTTCGAAGACAAGGGCGATCATTATTGCGTGGGGGTTCACATTGCCGATGTGGCATATTTCATCAGAAGAGGCGACCCCATTGATCAGGATGCCGTTGTGCGCGCCAGTTCCATATACATGCCTGACCAGAAAATTTCCATGCTTCCCCCCTGTCTGTCCGAGGGCCTTTGCAGTCTCAAAGCCGGAGAAGTGCGCCCTGCCATCAGCACGATGATAAACCTGAGCCCGTCTGCCGAAGTCATTGACTATGAAATTGTTCCGAGTCTGATCCGGGTGAGGGATCAGCTCACTTATAATGAGGTCAACCAGTCCGTGGAAGAGGAGGCGGATGAACATCTTCTGATTCTCCATGACATTGCCGGAAAGTTCCGTCGGAAACGGCTGGCAGACGGCGCCGTTCAGATCACGTTGCCGGAGATCAACATCTGGTTGGAAGAGGACGGTGAGCTGGTTGTCAGCAGGACAGACAGGGAGACCCCGGGCAGGCTGCTGGTGTCGGAAATCATGATCATGGCCAACTGGCTGATGGCGGATTTTCTGTCGAAACACGGACTTCCCGCCATTTACAGATCCCAGCCAGGCCCCAAGGAGCGTCTCTATAAGGATGAGGAGGGGAGCATCTATCAGAACTGGATGCAGCGCAAGCTGCTGAGCCGTTTTGTTCTGGGCCGCGAGCCGGAACGCCATTCGGGGCTCGGTCTGGATGCCTATGTGACGGCCACTTCTCCCATCCGCAAATATTCCGATCTGATTACCCAGCGGCAGATACGGGCGGTCTTCGGATTGGAGGAGCCTTACACCCCTGAGAAAATCAATCATGCCATTCAGGTTCTTGAGCAGCCCATGAGCTCTGTGTCAAGAGTTCAGTTCCGCCGAAAACGGTACTGGATGCTGAAACATCTTGAAGGAAGGATCGGGGAGCAGGAAGAGGCCATCATTCTGAACAGACGAAGAAATGACTATGTTGTGCTTCTTACGGAATATATGACGGAATGTCTGCTGCCGATATCGGGCGGCATCAATCTGAAACCCGAGGACGTGGTTCAGGTGACAATACAGCATGCCAGTGCAAGGAAAGACGCGCTTTCTGTATTTATGGGATGAAGCTTGAAATCTAAAGAACAGAAAAGACCTTTGATATTAATGGTGGATGACGCGCCGTCGAATCTTCATATCCTGAACAGCATTCTGCGTCAGGAAGCGTATGAAATCTCGGCCGCAACCAGCGGGAGGCAGGCGCTTTCCATAGCCGGAGAGCTGCTTCCCGATCTTATCCTGCTGGACATCGTGATGCCCGGTTCGGACGGATTCGAGGTATGCCGGAAATTAAAGGCGTCTTCCGAAACCAGAGATATCCCTGTGATTTTCATAACCGCGGTAAAGACCGAAGCGGATGATATTGTCAGAGGATTCCGGCTCGGCGCGGCGGATTATGTGACAAAGCCGTTTAACCCGGCTGAACTGCTGGCAAGGGTCCGCACCCATCTGGCATTGAAAAGCGCATATGACAGGCTGGAGATGCAGGCGGAAGCGTTGCGGAAGAGCGAAACGCGATACCGCGCGGTGGTCGAGGATCAGACCGAACTGATCTGCCGCTTCCGTCCCGACGGTGTGCTCACTTTTGTCAACGACGCCTATTGCCGCTATTTCGGCAAAACAGAGAATGAACTGGTCGGGCTGAACTTTCTGCTGCTTATTCCCAAGGAGGATCGGAAAAAGGCAGAAGCGAATCTGGCTTCAATGGGTCAGGAAAAGCCTGTGACAACAGTGAAGCATCAGGTGACAGACAGGGAGGGCGATATCTGCTGGCAGCAGTGGACGGACCGGGCCATATTTGATGACTCCGGCCGGATTACGGAGTTCCAGTCCGTGGGGCGGGATATCACGGACAGGGTGCAGGCCGAAGAGGCGTACCGTTCCCTGGTGGATCACTCGCTCCAGGGACTGGCCATTCTTCAGAATCAGGAGGGGTATGTGTTCGCCAATTCCATGATGGCCGAGATCACCGGCTACACCGTTGAGGATCTGCTTGCCCTGACGCCTGACGAGATAAAGGCGATGATCCATCCCGAGGACCGGGAAAGGGTCTGGACATACTTTCGGGAGCGCATGGCCGGCAATCCGGTTCCGCAACGCTACCAGGCCCGCATTATCCGAAAGGACGGAAAGGTCCGCTGGCTGGAGGTCTATGCCGCGCTGACCCGGTATGTGGGCAGACCCGCTGTCCAGTGGACCTTTATTGATGCCACGCGGCTGGTGAAGCTGGAAACCCTGCTCGGAGAGCGCAGATCATTCGGAAACATCGTCGGCCGGAGCAACCCCATGCAGCGCGTTTACACCCTGATCAAGCAGTTTGCGGACACCGACAGCACGGTGCTGATCACCGGCGAAACCGGCACAGGCAAGGAACTGGTGATGGAGGCGATCCATTCCGGCAGCACCCGCTCGGAATCTCCCTTAATCAAGGTGAACTGCGCCGCGCTTGCCGAAAATATTCTGGAGAGCGAGCTCTTCGGCCATATAAAGGGCGCGTTTACCGGGGCTGACAAGGATAGGGCAGGACGCTTCCAGATGGCCCATGGCGGCTCGATCTTTCTTGATGAGATCGGCGAGATCCCCCTCTCTTTGCAGGCCAAACTGCTTCGGGTTCTGGAATACAAGGAGTTCGAACAGGTGGGGGACGCGGGAACCGTTCGGGCGGATGTGCGGATTATCGCCGCGACCAATGTCGATCTTGAGGAGCGGGTCCGCCAGGGCGCTTTTCGGGAGGATGTTTATTATCGGCTCAGTGTCTTCACCATTCACCTGCCGCCTCTGCGGGAAAGAGTCGTTGATATCCCGCTTTTGGTGAAATATTTCATAAACGCCGGCGTCAGATGCGACGGCAAACGCCTCCTCTGCGTGTCGGATGAGGTGCTTGATATCTTCAGACGCTATTCCTGGCCGGGCAATGTGCGGGAATTGAAAAACACGCTTGAATACGCCTGCGCCATCTGCCCGGGCGGAAATATCGCCAAGGCGCATCTGCCGCCGAAATTCAGGTCCGCGGTTGAAGAAGAGATTTCAAGAACGAACCAGTACGCCCCGCTTTCGGAAAAAGAGGCGATTGTCAGTGCCCTGAATCAGACAAGATGGCATAAGACCAAAGCCGCCCGACTGCTCGGCATCAGCAGAAGCACGTTTTATCGCAAGCTGAAAGAATACGGGGTTTCGGAAACTTCGGAAGACTGAAAACCTTGAAATTTGAAATTTGAAATTTGAAATTTGAAATTTGAAATTTGAAATTCACATGGGAGGTAAAGATGTTTAAGAAAGGACTGATTCTGTCGGCGGTGATTCTGTTCTGCCATGCCAGCGCGTACGCGGATGTTGTGAATATCGGATTGAATTATCCGGCAACCGGGCCTTACGCGGATATGGGAAAACACCAGATCAGGGCCGCGAAGCTTGCGACTGAGGAGATCAATGCGGCAGGCGGCATCGCGGGAAAAATGATCCGACTGGTCACCCGGGACACAAAGTATGATTCCTACCCTTCCACATCCGCAGCCTCGGCCTACACCAACCTGCATCAGTACAAAGATGCGGTGGAGCGGGCAGGGACCTTTGACACCAAGTCGGTTGTCAGCGCGCTCGAGGGGCATAAGTTTGTGTCACTGAAAGATGAGCAGATGTGGCGCAAATTCGATCATCAGTGCGTTCAGACCGTGTATGCCCTGAAATGCAAGCCGGAGAAGGAGGTGCTGAAGGACAGATTCGGGCAGGACTATTTTGAGATACTGAGCACCATGTCCGGCAAAGATGCGGCCATGGACAAAGTTCGCTGGCTTCGCATCAGGAAGAAAGCAGGGATGCCCTCGGAATTGGAATGGTAAATATCAAGTCGTTTTGCCCATGTTCCGCATGAATTCTCAGATGAGTGATCGAATCAGGACTCAGGCACTTTTCTCAGATAATCATCACTGTACGGCAACTGGAAGTTTCCGGCCACGACACCGGGAGCCGTAATATCCTCGCCCAGGGATTCCCATCGCAACGCATAGCCGTCAGGGCGCGGCACAACCTCCTTCCGATCTTTAAAACTGTCGGCATTTTTTATACCCCCTCTTTTTTTGGAACAAAATAATACCTCCTTATTTTTATGCGGCAAATTCGCAGGTGAAATATTGTCTGTCCGAACCCTGATCCGGGGATTCAGGATTCCCGTGAATCCGACAGGGCGGAAATCGTGCAAATCCTTTAATCAGGTGAATCAGGGTTCTGAACCGCTGATTGAACAGATTTTGATGATTCCGCAGGTGAAAGCCTGGAAAATCATCTGCGAAATCATTGCGATCTCCTTAAATCTGCGGTTCATATCTCACCCTGAATATCGGTGTTGAAAACCCTGCCAGGACATTCCCCGAATCATCCAATCCGGGTACCAGCCCCGGCAGGGTGTCTCCTTTTTGCCCTGCGATGACGCAGGGACAGGATTCTGTCCGTGGTCAGCAGGCAGGCTCTGCCTGTCCGGTCAGATCGGCAGATCCTCCTCAAGTCTTTTGTCAAGCTGTTCCGTCTGAATTCTCAGATGAGTGATCGAAGCGGAGAGTTCTCCCAGAATATCCTCCTTCTGGTCTGTGGAAAGCTCCCTGACTTTGAGCGCTTTGATATGTCTTACGGCGATCAGACATTCCTCTTCCAGTTCCTCAAACAGCGGCCACATCGTTTCGGGCAGAAATGCTTTTTTCTCTTTCATGGCTTCAGTCTTTTCCTTGCTCTTTCGATACTTGTATGAAAAGCGGATATTTCTGCTTTCCAGTGATGAATGAGTCCGTAATTCGGAGATGTTTTGGTCATCTCATTCCGAATTTTCAGTTCATATTCCTCAACTCTTCTGAGGAGGCTCTCTATCCTTTTTTTGAGTGATTTCCTTCCCATATTTTGTATTCAATTATGATCTTTCGGCATATCTCACCGAATTTTTTTTAAGATATGTTCTGATTTCCGGTCAAATATGCTTTTGTTTCCTTGCAGTTTAAGATAATCGCCGGGAGCAGAAGCATCCGACCGCCACTTCACTTCGCTCGTCCCTCGCTTCGTTCCGTGGCGGTGCGGATGCTTCTGCTTTCCTCAGTTCCTGCTTGCCTGTCCTGGCTCACGGCTGACCTGGGACGAGGACAAGCCGGAACCCGTCGTAGTCGTGCCGGGTGCCGGGCGAGTCCCCGTACCGGTACGCCGACCGGCAATAACGGGCGTCGCAGCCCCAGCAGCCGCCCCGGACAACCCGGTTTGAGCCTCATGACAGAATCCCAAATCGTTCAGTCTCATGGGTCAATGGAATCAGGACATTTACGAATGTCCCTCTTTTTTTATACCGTTTTTACCGCGGCAAGGGGTTACCCTCTTCTTCTTTGCCTTTTCCTGCTGAGGAGAACAGAAACATCCGGCCTCTACTCCGCTCGTCCTTTGCTCCGTTCCGATATTTTGACAATATACGGGCTGGCACGAAAAGTATCCGTGAAATCCGTCATAACCAGCGTTAATCTAAGGTTCAATGCTGATTCGGTAAAAGTCTATCTCATGCCTCAATCAGTTTCCGTGTGTAGTTTAAATCTCTCCCTGAATTTCTTTCTCATAAGTCATCTTTGTAGTTCTGATAACCACTACGGATGGCTTATGAGAATAAAGATATCTAACATCCTTGCATCGGCTAAAATGTTCCTATAGAGAACTCCTCTCTGCAACTGTCGCACGACTCGCAGATACCAGTAGTCCGATCATGTTGGACTTCTATCAGAATATCAACACTGGAACCTACAGAGACTTCATTAACATCGTAAACCATAGGAGGAAGGTCAACCCAGCTCTTGCATGTGCCAGCCGCCCTGTTCATATCATCTTCTGTTAGCAGGAAAGCATCACTGTTGCCCGAAAAGATTTTTACAACTTTTTTAGATGGTTGTACCGTACAGGAAGAACTGCTTAACGTATTCGCTGTGCCATACGCCCCCTCCGAATTGTAGTAAAGATAAGGCCCCTTAATTGAATAGTAAGGGTAGGAGGCCTCATAGGCTTCATCGAAAGTTGAATAAAGACCCACTCGTATTAGCTCGTTAGTCCAATAAACTCCTTCTGTCAGGATTGATAAATTGAAAGCGAGGCTATCACCTATAATAATGTCACAACTATAGTCACACTCACAAATATCTAAAATCACTTTCCTATTTGCTTCTGAGCTATATGGATAATACCCGTAGCCTGTTTCATAATCAAAATATGTGCAGGTATCATGCCTTATGACACCATGTGATGTATCTTTAACCGTAAGTGTTATGGCATCACTTTTTGCGTTCCCATTGCTATCTATGGCAGAAAGAGTTATAAGATGTACTCCTACTGACAAATCACTTTTTTCAAAAAGAGTTCCTACGCCTATATTTCCGTCTATATTTGATCTCCAAATGAGGTCTTCATCGTCATTTCTATAACCGCTGAAAGAAATTTCATCGCTGTAATAATACTCGCTGTCATTTGATGGGCTTATGACATTCACAATCAGAGGATTTTTGCTTATGCTAACCACACAAGTATCCGTATCCTGGGCCCCATCGTTATCGATTACGGTCAGACGGAAGGAGAGTGACTCCCCTTGTGATCCGACATTCGGCGCAGTAAATATAGGCCGCGCAGAGGCGGAATTTGAAAATGTCACCGATGATCCGGCGATCTGTTCCCATAAATATGAGGCAATGCTGCCGTCCGGGTCATACGAACCGGAGCCGTCCAGCGTAACAGTATCTCCCTCGTCAACAGTCCGGTCATTCCCCGCGTTCGCGACCGGATTTCTCTGCTCAGGCTCCTCATGCCCTTTGATTTTAAAATTGGCCATGCCGAAATACAGGTCATTGGCATGACCCGAGTAGGCGATCCAGAATGTGCCGTCATCGCTGGGTCCCTCATTCTCTCCCCAACTGTTCTTGCAGAGCCACGCCTTTTTGTTGTCATCCCATCCGATGATCAGGCCCGCATGTCCGCCGACCCAGGAACCGCCGGTCTGGGTATAGACCTCCCCGGGAGAACCGCTGTCCCAGAATGTGAAGAAGTCGGAATAAGCATCGAATCGGAAATAGGCTGGCCCATCCTTGTAAAGAGAGGTCTTGATCTCGTTGGTCGTCTCGGTCTTCACTGTATAGTAGCCTTCTGTGTTGTACGACAATATGGGGCAGGGTTCCAGATTGATGCAGTCGGTCTCGACCTCGGCATATTCTGTGCAGCCCTCCTGCATGGGGCCTTCGTCATACCAGAACATCAGGGCGTATGAATTTCCGCCGTCACAGTCGTAGCCCGCGCAGGAGAGCAACTGCTGTTCGGAAAGATCGTACCGGGGCCCTCCAGCAATGAGTATCTTTGACTCGAGTGCGCCCACCGACGCGAAAGCCCAGCAACTACCGCACCCGCCCTGGTGCTTTGCCGGCGTGACCATGCCTTTGTCCCGCCAGTCAAAGGCATTGAGCAGTTGGTCCACATACGCGTCATAATCGGGCATGGACTCGCTGAAGCTCTTCATGGTCTGCGCGTAGTCATGGGGCCTCCCCAGATCCCCCAAAAGAGAGAGACTGACGCTCTGCCACCATTTGTCATGATACTCATGCCGGATGTACCGGTTCCCGATAATGGTCGTTCCTCTGCTGTCGTACTCTCCGGCGACGGGAAGGTCCGAATACACCTCAATGTCCGGAACCGAGACATGGAAAAAGTTCACATCCACCCGGCCGCTCGAGTCAAACCAGATTTTGACAAAGAGGTCCGGGTTGTTCCCGCTTCCCCAGCTCACATCCTCCGGGTTTGCGTAAAAATGTCCCCAGATCACCTTGTGCCCGTCGGCGGTGGTGTCGGTTCCGCCTTCCCGCCAGAGGGCCCGGACTGCCCCCTTCTCGACCGTGTTGATCAGCGCGGCGATCCTCAGATTTGTGGTGAGCGCATATCCTGACGGATCCCCCGCGGGGGAATATCCTGCCGGCGGTTTTCCGTCCTCATAACTTTCATCTGTATGGCTCTCGCCGTTCTCATAATATTGCCGGATGTAGCGCCGCTCCATGGTGGTCCGCCCCTGCTGATCCTCGGCGCCCTGATAGCGATAGCTGGAATAGACATCAATATCCGGCACGGACACATGAAAAAAGTTCACATCCACCCGTCCGCCCCGGTCGAACCATATCTTCACAAAGAGATCCGGGTTCTGCCGGCTGCCCCAGATCACATCATCGGGACTGGCGTAAAAATGTCCCCAGATCACCCGGTCGCCTCCCGCTGTCCGGTCCTCGCCGCCCCTCTCCCACATTGCGTCAATGGGGCCTTTTTCAACAGTGTTGATGACCGCCCGGATCCAGAGGTCATCGTCCACCAGGTAGCCGCTGGAGTATGCTGTTCCGGCAGCCACACAAACCATAGCCAACACACCGATTAGTCCCACAATTTTTTTTGCAATCATTGCTCCTCCTCCTTAAATATGAACAGAATAACATTCTTTCACCTGCTGCTCAAACCGCACGGCCTGAGAGCAGAGTGACCTCACATCCTCCCACCTTTCCAACAGCTTCAAAGCCGAGGGATAAATCCCCCGGCTGAAAGCTCAAGTACGCTAAAGCGCACTGTCACATTAGCTGGCTTTAGGGGCTTGCCTCAGTCTTGGAATTTATTCCGGGGCTTCAAAGCCGAGGGATAAATCCCCCGGCTGAAAGCTCAAGTACGCTAAAGCGCACTGTCACATTAGCTGGCTTCAGCCTGCTTGAGCTTTCAGCCCTGGAATTTATTCCGGGGCTTGCTTTATCACATTAGCTGGCTTCAGCCTGCTTGAGCTTTCAGCCCTGGAATTTATTCCGGGGCTTGCTTTATCACATTCGCCGCCTTTTGCCTGCTT
>JAUCGI010000153.1 GCA_030378035.1 Desulfobacterales bacterium HSG2 | reverse complement strand
TATCGATTACCCCCATGATCCTGGTCAGCGGGATTATTCTGGATCAGTTTCATACCTCTTATCATGAAAAAGTTCATGATCATCTTGAGGAACTGGTCCGCAAGCATAAGCAGAATATTGACCGTTTTCTGACAGAAAAGCTGGGTGACATTCGGTTTCTCACAAACACCTTCAGTTACGGGCAACTATGCGACGAGTCGCTTTTGCAGGAGCGTCTGAATGATCTTCAGAAATCATACAACGGCGTGTTTGAAGACCTGGGGGTCGTCAATGAACAGGGATTGCAGATATCCTACGCCGGACCTTTCAAACTGGTGAAGGCCCGGTATTCCGAAGCTGAGTGGTTTAACAAGGCGATCAACAGCCAGTATTATATCAGCGACGTTTTCCTCGGACTCCGGGGGATGCCTCACTTCATCGTATCCGTGAGGCATATATGGGACGGAAAACCTTGGCTGCTGAGGGCCACCATTGATTTTATGGCATTCAACTCCCTTGTGGAGAATCTGCGTGTCGGTAAGACCGGCTTTGCCTTTATTCTGAACAAGGAAGGGAAATTTCAGACCAAACCGTTTTCTGAAATTCTGCCGGACAGAGGGCCTTACACAGATTTCATAAAAAAAGGGGACATGAAGGATGAGATACATACCGGCGAATGGACCAGTGATTCTGAAAACAGGAATATTATGTATGTCGCGGGTTTTCTCAAAAACGGAGACTGGATGCTGGTCTGTCAGCAAGATGAGAGAGACGCGTTTTCAAACTTGGCCAGAACTCAGAATATCGCGATCATCATAATACTTGTGGGCGCGCTGCTCATTGTCAGCATAGCGATATTGCTATCCTCAAGGATGGTCAGCCGCATTGCCAAGGCGGACAGAGAGAAAGAGTTGCTGAACCAGCAGGTGATAGAAACCGGAAAGCTGGCATCCGTAGGTGAACTGGCCGCAGGAATCGCCCATGAAATCAACAATCCCGTTGCCATCATGGTTGAAGAGGCAGGATGGATACAGGATTTGCTGGAAGAGGAGGAACTGAGGCAGAGCAAAAACTTGGATGAGTTTTACAGGGCATTGAAACAGATTGACACCCAGGGGAAGCGGTGCAAGGAGATCACCCATAAGCTGCTCAGTTTTGCGAGAAAAACAGACTCCAAAATTCATGAGGTCCAGATCAATGAGCTGATTGAGGATGTGGTCGGGCTTTCCGAACAAAGCGCGAAATACAACAAAGTCACCATCAGCAAAACACTTCAGCAGGGCATGCCCTCGGTACATCTGTCTCACACGGAAATACAGCAGGTACTGCTGAACCTGATCAATAACGCCCTTTATGCCATGGAGAAGCAGGGCGGAAACATTGACATTCGCAGTCAGTTGGATCATGAGCATATCGTGATCACTTTGGCAGATAACGGGCCGGGCATTCCCAGGGCCAATCTTGGGAGAATATTTGATCCCTTTTTCACAACCAAACCTGTGGGCAAGGGGACAGGCCTCGGATTGTCTATATGTTTTGGCATTATCAAAAAAATGGGAGGGGAAATCGATGTTCAGAGTGTCGTTGACATGGGGACTACGTTCCATATCCGAATTCCCCTTGAAACCGGGCTGAGTGACTGAAACTGAAACTTGAACTGAAACTGAAACTGAAACTTGAACTTGAACTTAAACCTAAACCTAAACCTGAACTTAAATTTGAATCAAGTTCACGTTCAAGTCTAAATGGAAATGTCCAAAGAAGTTCAAGTTCAAGTTTAATAAAAAAAAGGAGAATGGAAAATGACTATTGCAAACGTACTTTTGGTAGATGACGAAGTCGGTTTTGTTGAGGCCATGGGCAAGCGTCTTATGAAAAGAGACCTCAAAATTGTGACCGCTTTCAGCGGCGAGGAAGGATTGAAAAAACTGGATGAAACGGATAATATCGAGGTGGTCATTCTTGATGTGAAAATGCCGGGCATGGATGGCATTGAGACATTGGGAAAAATCAAAGGCAAGCATCCTCTGACAGAGGTCATCATGCTGACCGGGCACGCCACTGTGGAGACCGGCATTGAAGGAATGAAACTGGGAGCCTTTGATTACCTGATGAAGCCCTGCGACATGGATCAGTTGATCATCAAGGTGGGAGAAGCCGCGGCCAAAAAACGGCAGCATGAGGAAAAGATCATCGAGGCGCGTATGAAGGAGATTACCAGTCGTCGCCCATAGAGGAAATTAAGGGATTTTGATGCGAATTAGGAATTAGGAATTAGGAATCAGGAATCAGGAATCAGGAATTAAAAGCATATTATAAATCTGCTGTGAAGCCGATTTTAAACCCTTAATTCGCATCCTTAATTCCTCAGTCACTTATTAACTCGATAGTGAAAAGTTGAAAGCAAATATACATGAATCCGGGAAATGCGGATATCCGTGATTTCAGAGAGTTATAAGAACTTTTGAGTATCGGGGCTATTAATCCGGGGGAAAAAATTATGCAGGAACAGAAAGATCACATCAGACTTCTAATTGTGGATGATGAAGAGGGATACGTCAATGTCCTGTTCAACAGACTGACAAAAAGAGGCATTGACGTATCAAAGGCGTGCAGCGGATCCGAGGCCATTCAGCTTCTCCGAAAACAGGACTTTGATGTGGCAGTTCTGGATCTCAAGATGGAAGACATGGATGGCATTGAAGTTCTCAAAATATTTAAGAAAATGGTCCCTGAAATAGAGGTGATCATGCTGACCGGCCACGGGTCGGAAACAGCGGCCAAGCAGGGCATCGAATTCGGAGCCTTTGATTATCTTAGCAAACCATGCGAGCTTCAGGAACTGCTGGCTAAAATACAGAAGGCGTATCGGGCTTGATGTTTGATGTTTGATGCTTGATGTTTGATGCCTGATGTTTGATGCTTGATGCTTGAAACTTAAAACTTAAACCTTGTTAGGAGAGAAAATGTTTTTTAAAAGTAAGGGATTCCAACTTTGCCTGGCAGTGGCGGTCGGTGTTGTCGTTCTTCTGCTGCCCAGGCCGGAGGGAACAAAATTCAAAATAACCGGTGATAATGGTCAGGCGTTGCTTCAGCAGGTTCAGGAACATTTCACCATAATTTCCGATGAAAAGGATCATGCCAAGGGGTATGTCATTGTGGAGGCAAAGGAGCCGGACCGTCCTGAGTGTAGTCAGACGTTTCTAACGGACAAAGCTGCCGAGTTGAAGATGACAGGACTTGAGGTGGATTATGTGAACGGTCTTTCTCCAAGAGCCAAACGGTTTCTCGCGGTTCTTGTGGCACTGATTTTTCTCTTTATCGTGGAACCGATTCCCCTGGAAATCACGGCGATATGTATCGGAGTCCTGTTGGTTATTATGGGAATCACCGATGTCAAAACCGCGTGGGCACCATATATGCATCCGGTAGTGGTGTTCATCATGTGCTGCCTGATCTTTGCCATCTCTCTGGACAAGGTCGGGCTGACCAAGCGGCTTGGGCATTTTATCATCAAGAAGGCAGGAACCAGTGTCACCCGGTTCACCTTTATCATTGCCATTGGTCTCGGTCTCTCCTCATCTTTTATGCATGACGCGGCTGCCTGTGCAATTGGGATTATTACCATGCTTCCCCTGATGCGGGCGGTTGGCATCGAACCCCACAGCAACACGGCCAAGTTCATGATGCTCTCTCTTGCGTTTGCGTGTTCCTGCGGCGGTATGGGAACGCTTGTGGGAGGCGGGCGATGTATGGTTTCTGCCGCGTTTCTCAAAGAGTTCACTGGCATAGAGATATCCTTTCTGGATTGGATAAAATTTGCCATGCCCGCGGCCATTGTCACGGTTCCCGTAGCGGTCCTGATTGTCTATTTTGTCTATCGTCCGAACCCCAAGTACAAACTGCCTGCATTTGACACGGACCTCGGTCCCTGGACAGGTTTGGAAAAAACGACCCTGGCCATCATTGCCATATCATTTTTGTTCTGGCTGACAAAAGGCTTTCACGGTATTCACTACTCTGTGACCGGAATGCTGGGGGTTGGTGCCCTGGTCCTCACCGGTGTTCTGAGATGGGAAGACATCCATGAAAATCTTGAATGGGGAACCGCGTTGTTCATTTTCGGAGGCGGCATTTCTCTGGGACTGGCCATGGGCTACTCCGGTGCCGCGGATTATTTTGCACACCTGTTCTTCCCGCTGATTCAGGGCGGAGGCTGGCTGCTGTTGTTTGTCGGGGTCGGGGTCTTCGGCGCGTTGGTGACCAATGCCATGGCCAATGTGGCCGCGGCCGCGCTCATATTGCCCATTGTGATCCCCATGGCCCAGTTGGAAGGGGTTGACCCCAGGGTGCTCGCGCTGTGCCTCGGAACAGCCACCTCATTTGCAATGCTGCTGGTCATTGGCTGTCCGCCCAATGCCATTGCGTATAGTTACCGGTATTTCAAATCATCTGATCTCACAAAACTGGGCGCGATTGCCACCCCGATCCTGTTGATCGTCCTCATACTTGTGGCTTCCACCTGGTGGAAGATTCTGGGGCTGGTTTAAATGAAAGATATACGTCTCATTCTTGTTGATGATGAAGAAAGCTTTCGGAACGCCGTTGCCAAGCGTCTGAAAAAAAGAGGGATCACCTCCGAACAGGCCGGAAGCGGGGAGGAATGCCTGGCCATTCTTGAAAAATATCCCGCGGATGTGGTGGTGTCGGATGTGAAAATGCCGGGCATGAGCGGGATCGAGCTTCTTCATCATATTCGGGAAAAATATCCGAAAACAGAGGTCATTCTCCTGACAGGCTATGCCAGCGCGCCGGACGGAGTTCAGGGCATCAAATCAGGGGCCTTTGACTATTTGACAAAACCTGTGGATCTGATACACCTGATGGGTAAGATCAAACAGGCCCATGAAAAGATCCTGCGATTAGAGGAAAAGAAGCGGGAGGCCGAGTTCAGAAAAAAGATGGAAGAGCAGATGATCATCACGGAACGACTGGCCTCCCTGGGAACCCTGGCAACGGGTGTGGCCCATGAGATCAACAATCCTTTGGCAATCATCAGGGAGTCCGCGGGATGGATGAGCTTTATCCTTCAGAAAGAAGAGATGGCTCAGATGCCCCGCAAAGCCGATTTTGAAAAAGCCCTGGAAAAGATTGAAAAAGGGGTTGAACGGGCCAGAAGGATCACCCATCATCTTCTCGGCTTTGTTCAGAAAAATGATTCTGTCTTTTCTGAAATAAACCTGGCGGAACTGGTGGATGAATCGGTCCAGTTGGTCAGCAGGGAAGCGGCAAACAGATCCGTTGAGATCGTGCAGAAATCGGATCCGTTTGTGAAAAATATCTGGAGTGATCCCTATCAACTGAGACAGGTGCTGATCAATCTGGTGACCAATGCCATCCATGCGACCCACGCCGGCGGCAGAGTCACCATAAGCATCAAACCTGCCGGTGAAGGGGTTGAACTGAGGGTGCGGGATACGGGTCATGGCATCCCTAATGAAAATATGCAGAAAATATTTGAGCCGTTCTTCAGCACCAAAAGCCCGGGCAAGGGCACGGGCCTGGGGTTGTTTGTCACCCGCGGCATTATTGACAAACTCGGAGGAGAACTCAGAGCCGAAAGTCAGTTGGGACAGGGCACACTTTTTTGCGTCACCCTGCCCCGGCATTGTGAAATCACAGATCGATAAATTATCCAAAATTTATCCGGAGTGGCAGAACAAACATCCGGAGTGCCAAACTTGCAGTTTGGCAGAACAAACATCCGGAGTGCCAAACTTGCAGTTTGGCAGAACAAACATCCGGAGTGCCAAACTTGCAGTTTGGCAGAACAAACATCCGGAGTGCCAAACTTGCAGTTTGGCAGAACACAAAAAAAATCTGATTATAACGGATTTTGGGGCCCGGAAATATGACAACGGATAGGAGGATGAAGCGGATATATCCGTCTCATCCCGGAATCCTCTGTCATATCCGATCCGTTTCATCCTGAAATCCGCTGTCCCGGTAAAGTATGCCTGCCAAACTGCAAGTTTGGCACTCCGGAACGACAAAAGGAGAAATTACACCCATGATAAAAATACCAATCAGAGTGCTGATCGTTGATGATGAAAAAGATTTTGTGGAAATGCTTTCCCTGAGACTGAATGAGGTCGGGGAGAAGGTGATGTCCGCGTATAGCGGCAAAGAATGTCTTGACTTGTTGGAAAAAGAGAAGGATAATGTGGATGTGGTGGTTTTGGATATCAAGATGCCGGGGATGGATGGCATAGAAGTCCTCGGGGAAATCAGGAAGCGTTTTCCCCTGATCGAGACCATCATGCTGACAGGGCACGGCACCACCGAGACCGCGGTACAGGGGATGAAACTCGGGGCGTTTGATTATCTTCTCAAACCCGCCGATTTTGCGGACTTGCAGGAAAAGCTGGAAGGTGCCAGGAAAAGAAAGGATGAACAGGAAGAGCGAATCAGACAGGCTGAGGCCAAACTTCTTGTAAGAAGAAGCGGCGGAGCGTTTTAGACCCATGTGGACCCGAATACATCTGCGTATCTGGATATATATGATTCTGGCCGCCCTGGTTTTTATCACGCTGGCAGGCGGTGTGGTCACGGTTTGGGACACCTATCGGATGGAAAGGCTCCTGTCGGCCGTCATTGATGAGGATGTGGCTGCTTTCCAGGCCGCGGAGTCAATGGAGGCCGCGCTGATCAATCAGAAGGGATTTGTCTCCTATTATTTTCTGGACAGAGATCCGGACTGGCTCAGGCAACTGGGAGATTACCGCCGAATTTTCAAAGAGCGCCTTGAAAAGACCCGCGCCCTTGTGGAAAATGACCGGCAGCGGAAGGCCATTGAGCAGATTGAATCAGAATATCTCTCTTATATCTCGGCCAAGGACCGTGTCATTGCCCACTATAAAGCCGGAGAGCAGAAAGAAGGCGTCACGCTCCATCGGAAAGTGCGCGACCATTTTTTCAAACTGTTTGATCTCTGCGAAGAGTATAAGGATATCCACAGGGAGCGGATCAGGCTGGCAAGGAAAGATGGCCATGCTCAGGCCAGGAATCTCAGATTCATTGCCGGGATTGCCATTTTTGCAGATCTTTCTCTGGGGGTGCTTCTGGTCTTTGTATTGGTCAGACATATCCTCGGTCCGGTTCGCAGGCTGATCCGGGAGGCAGACACAGAAAAAGAGGTGCCTCAGCAGTCTGAAGATGAGATAAAGGCCCTTAGCAGAAGTGTCCGGGGGCTGATTGAAAATGCGGGGCAGACCCATATTGAGCTGGAGCGAAGCCGTGAAACTCTTTTGCAGTCGGAAAAGATGGCGATAGTCGGGCAACTGGCCGCGGGGACTGCCCACAGCATTCGCAATCCCCTCACTTCTGTGAAAATGCGCCTCTTTTCCCTAAACCGGTCCCTTGAATTGTCTGATACCCAGAAAGAGGACTTTGAAGTGATTTCCGAGGAGATCCGGCATATTGACACCATTGTCCAGAATTTTCTTGAATTTTCCCGGCCTCCCAAGTTGAAAATAGAGCCGCTCAGTCCTTCTGTCGCGGTGGATATGGCGATTCAGTTGTTGGAACACCGCCTGAAATCGTATCATGTGGATGTGAGGATCATTCGTGAGCAGATGCTCCCGGATGTCCAAGCAGACCCTGAACAATTAAAGGAGGTGATTGTCAATCTTGTGGTGAATGCGTGCGAATCCATGGAAAAGGGGGGTGAGATTGTCATCCGGGAAGAGGAATTTTTCTCAGAGACACTGAAACAGGTGGCTGTGATCCGAGTCAGTGATAACGGTCCGGGGATTCCTGAATCCCTTCGGGAAAAGATTTTTGAACCGTTTTTCACCACCAAAGATGAAGGGACGGGTCTGGGACTGAGCATCGCATTCCGAATTATTGAAGAGCATCAGGGGTGGCTGGATGTCACATCGGAAAAAGGGAGAGGGGCGACATTTGTCATTATGCTTCCGATAAGGGATCATAAATAACTCGTTACGAGGCTCCTCGTAACGCTCCGCCTCATCGATAGACAAAGGCATGGAATAAAACTGGTTCTAACGGTTTTTGTGGTCCCGGGAAATATGACAACGGATCAGAGGATGAAACGGATTCTCCCGGTCCGAAAAATCCCGGAAATATGACGGCATGCCGGGGGACGGATATCCGTTTCATCCTACGATCCGTTGTCATATTTCCCGGGACCACAAAAACCGTTAGAACCAGGGATAAAATCCCCGGCTAAAATCTAAAGCAGGACTTTGAACTCGTTACGAGGCTCCGCCTCGTAACGCAATCGTGAGGCTCCGCCTCATGTCCGTTATATTTGAATCTATGTGTCACGGTCTGATTCCGCATGAACGGGCAACTCTGTCAGTTCCCGCCTTCCAACCGGATCTATACCGCTGTGAATAAGCTTGGATGCGGCCTTCACAGCAAAACAATTGTCACTTGAATGTATTCTGCCGTACAGGCTTAAAAGAAAACTCGGCTCAGTTAGCCTCCAACCGTCAATTTCTCTTATCGGTACATCAGAGCGAACAAAAAAATCTATGGTGATTTTTACTGAAGAGCCATCTTTGAAAAAATGTCTTTTCTCGTATCTTCTGAAATCTTCAGAACTTGGTAATTTATCGTATTTTGTCCATACCTTTTTGAAGCCGCGACTTTTCAGCAGGCTCACTACGACTGCAATATTCTCAGGCTCGACAAATAAATCAATGTCTTTGTGATCATGAGAATGCTTATATTCCGTATGATTCAAAGGAGACATAAAATGCCACGCCCAACCTCCTGATAATGTTACATAAGGCTTGATCTTCTCTAATTCTTTTTTACAGGCATCAATACGATACTGAGGCCATACCTCACCATATCTTTCCTTATTGTGTAAATTTCCCATTTTATTATCTCAACTGTATTAAGTTGCTGAAACCTGACGCCAAAGCTCAGTCTCACCCGGAGCTTCCGTCATCGGGTATATAAGATACCCGGATGTTCGGCCTTTTTGCAGTTTTAAAAACTTCGGAAAATGCAGGTTTCGCCAGACTTTATCGTGAGTTAGCTTGTCCGACCCCAGATTTTATCCAGACTTTATCTTTATCAATGAAATACGTTTTATTTATTAAGTTGATAATCAGTAACTAATATTGATGCGGACAAATGTAGCATTTCCTCAAGTTTTCTAATCATTTCAACGGTTAATCCTTTCTTTCTGTTCAAGACTTCTGAAACCCCGCTTTTGCCACCAAACACTTCGACCAGATCCTTTTGTCTTATATTCATTTCCTCCATTCTGATTTTAATCGCTTCAACCGGGTCCGGTGCCTCAATCGGATAATACTGATTTTCATAATTTTCAATTAGCAATGATAATATTTCAGCTTCATCACCATCTTCGGATTCTGGTGAGGCATCAAATATGTTTTCAAGTCTTTTCAAGGCTTTTTCGTAATCTTTTTCTGACTTTATTGGTCTGATGTCCATAATGTTCACCTTTAAATTGTTTCCGCGTTTATTTTGTCATATTCTGCGTGGGTGCCGACAAATCTGATAAAGCCCATTGTCTTTCGTACCTGTTCCGACACTTTGTCAACAGACAGATTCGGCAATTCTGATTTTAATTTTAACTGCGTCATAAGCAGCTTTCCCAAAACCGAAAAGGACACAGAGGATTCACAAAAGTCCCTGCGGAACCCTGCAAAACCTCCGGCTGCCACCGGCATCAGATTCACACATACTCCTGTTCCGACACTTTGTCAACAGACAAATTCGGCAATTCCGATTTTAAGTGCGCCATAAGCAACTTTCCCAAAACCGCAAGGAACGCAGAAGATTCACAAAGGCCACAAAAATCCCTGCAAAACCTCCGGCTGCCACCGGCATCAGAACCAAAGGGACGCAACAGAGACTGACCTGATTTGTTCCGCCATTTGTAAAAAAAAAATTTGACATACTAACAAAAGGCGATTATATATTATTTTATATT
>JAUCGI010000021.1:1234-45176 GCA_030378035.1 Desulfobacterales bacterium HSG2 | reverse complement strand
CGGCGGATTGCAGAGCCCGGCGGAACGGCTCAACGGATTCCGCTATCATGAGAACTGGCTGCATAACCTACTAATATCAGCCTCTTTAGGCGGAGTTAGGGGCCTCCCCTAAATCCGTTATAATCAGGATTTTTTCAATGTCTGGTACAGGGAATATCTGGCAGCGGTGGAGGGAACCGTTTTTGAGGTGAATGTTGATCTTGAGAACAGGGAGATCGAATTCACGGCGGATGAGGGGGAGGTTGCCGTTACCCGTGAGTACAGGGTGAAGGCGGGGAATGAAGAGATCGAAGGGCTGAAAGAGTTGGTGATGATCTCCGACCGCAGCGGAAAACGGCGTTCTGTGAAATATGATCTGAGTGTTGACGAAGCTTTTAAAGCGTTTGAAAATTATGAGGATGTGCTGGCTTATTTCAGGAAGCACCTGGAAAGGGATGAGAAAGCAGGAGAGCCGTTCAAGGTTATTTCTACCAAGAACAATATCGGTTTAACCCTTCTCAAACTTGCCCGTTATGATGAAGCCACAGAACTTTTTGATGAACTTCGCAAAGAAGCAACTGCTCTGAAAAGCAAAACCTGGATGGCAATTATCCAAAATAATATGGGAGCGGTATGGGATTTAAAAGGCAGTTATGACAAAGCCCTCGGAGATTATCAGATAGCTTTGGAAATTGCTCCGGAAGTTTTGGAAACGGGACATCCGGGCGTGGCAAGGGGGTTCAATATAGGGAGCGCATGGCATTCAAAGGGCGAATATGACAAAGCTCTCGGATATTTTCAGAAAGCGTTGGAGATCAGGCTAAAGGTTTTGGGAGATGAGCATCCGAGCGTGGCAAGCGATTACAGCAACATAGGCGGGGCATGGCACTCAAAAGGAGAATATGACAAAGCCATGGAATATCATAAAAAAGCTTTGGATATCAACCTGAAGGCTTTGGGAAAAAAGCATCCGAGTGTGGCAGCAAATTACAGCAGCCTGGGTGGGGTATGGCATTCAAAAGGAGTATATGGCAAAGCCATGGAATATTGTAAAAAAGCTTTGGATATTAACCTGAATGTCTTGGGAAAAGAGCATCCGAGTGTGGCAACAAATTACAGTAGCCTGGGTGGGGTATGGCATTCAAAAGGAGTATATGACAAAGCCATGGAATATTGTGAAAAAGCTTTGGATATTAA
The DNA here is from genome assembly GCA_030378035.1 of Desulfobacterales bacterium HSG2. GTDB lineage: Bacteria > Desulfobacterota > Desulfobacteria > Desulfobacterales > 4be13 > JAUCGI01. The sequence goes on along the minus strand of JAUCGI010000021.1, from coordinate 44,000 downwards.
CCTGAATGTCTTGGGAAAAGAGCATCCAAGCGTGGCAACAAATTACAGCAGCCTGGGTGGGGTATGGCATTCAAAAGGGGAATATGACAAAGCCATGGAATATTGTAAAAAGGCTTTGGATATTAACCTGAATGTCTTGGGAAAAGAGCATCCGAGTGTGGCAACAAATTACAGCAGCCTGGGTGGGGTATGGCATTCAAAAGGAGTATATGACAAAGCCATGGAATATTATAAAAAGGCTTTGGATATTAACCTGAATGTCTTGGGAAAAGAGCATCCGAGTGTGGCAGCAAATTACAGCAGCTTGGGTTGGGCGTGGTATTCAAAAGGAGAATATGACAAAGCCATCGCTTATTTTCAAAAGGCTTTGGACATTGATCTAAAGGCTCTGGGAAAAGAGCATCCGAGCGTGGCAACAAATTACAGCAGCTTGGGCTCGGCATGGCATTCAAAAGGGAAATATGACAAAGCCGTCGATTTTTATCAAAAGGCTTTGGAGATTGACCTCAATGCTTTGGGGAACGAACATCCAGATTTGGCAACAAATTACAACAATCTGGGTTTGGCATGGGGTTCAAAAGGGGAATATGACAAAGCCATCGCTTACTATGAAATGGCGTTGGAAATTGGTCTGAAGGCTTTGGGAAAAGAGCATCCGAGCGTAGCAACACTATACAACAACTTGGGCTGGGCATGGGATTCAAAAGGAGAATATGACAAAGCCATCGCATACTATGAAATTGCATTAAACATTGATCTGAAGACTTTGAGAAAAGAGCACCCGAGTGTAGCGACAAATTACAACAACTTGGGTTCGGCATGGAAGTCAAAAGGGGAATATGACAAAGCTATCGCTTATTTTGAGATGGCTTTGGACATTGACCTTAAAGGTTTGGGGAACGAACATCCGAAGGTGGCAACTTATTACAACAACTTGGGTGAAACATGGCGTTCGAAGGGGGAATATGACAGAGCCATCGCTTATTATGAAATGGCATTGGAGATTGACCTGAAGGCTTTGGGAAACGAACATTCGAATGTGACAACACGATACAACAACTTGGGTGCGGCATGGCATTCAAAAGGGGAATATGACAAAGCCATCGCATACTATGAAATGGCATTGAATATTAACTTAAAAGCTTTGGGAAAAAAGCATCCGAGCGTAGCAACAAATTACAGTGGCTTGGGTGAGACATGGCACTCAAAGGGAGAATATGACAAAGCCATCGCATATTATGAAATGGCATTGAATATTAACTTGAAAGCTTTGGGAAAAAAGCATCCGAGCGTAGCAACAAATTACAGTAGCTTGGGTGAGGCATGGCACTCAAAGGGAGAATATGACAAAGCCATCGCATACTATGAAATGGCATTGAATATTAACTTGAAAGCTTTGGGAAAAAAGCATCCGAGCGTAGCAACAAGTTACAGTAGCTTGGGTGTGGCATGGCACTCAAAAGGGGAATATGACAAAGCCATAGCTTACTATGAAATGGCTTTGGAGATTGACCTCAATGCTTTGGGGAACGAACATCCGAAGGTGGCAACAAATTACAACAACTTGGCTTTGACATGGGATTCAAAAGGGGAATATGATAAAGCTATCGTTTTTTATGAAATGGCGTTGAAAATTGACCTGAAGGCTTTGGGAAACGAACATTCGAGGGTGGCAATCCGATACAACAATCTGGGTTTGGCATGGGATTCAAAAGGGGAATATGACAAAGCCATCGCTTATTTTGAAAAGGCACTGGATATTAACCTGAAGGCTTTGGGAAAAGAACATCCGAAAGTGGCAACAAATTACAACAACTTGGGTTCGACATGGCATTTAAAAGGGGAATATGACAGAGCCATCGCTTATTATGAAAATGCCTTGAATATTGGCCTCAAGGCTTTGGGAAACGAACATCCGAAGGTGGCAACCCGATACAACAATATAGGTGCGGCATGGCGTTCAAAAGGGGAATATGATAAAGCCATCGTTTATTTTGAAAAGGCTTTGGATATTGACCTGAAGGCTTTGGGAAACGAACATCCGAAGGTGGCAATAGATTATAACTGCTTGGGTTTGGCATGGCGCTCAAAAGGGGAATATGACAGAGCCATCGCTTATTATGAAAAGGCTTTGGCGATTGGCCTGAAGACTTTGGGGACCGGGCATCCGAAGGTGGCAACCCGATACAACAATATGGGTTTGGCATGGTATTCAAAAGGGGAATATGACAAAGCCATCGCTTTTTATGAAATGGCGTTGAAAATTGACTTGAAGGCTTTGGGAAACGGACATCCGAGTGTGGCAGGAGATTACAACAACTTGGGCGGGGCATGGGATTCAAAAGGGGAATATGACAAAGCCATCGCATACTATGAAATGGCATTGAACATTAACCTGAAGGCTTTGGGAAGCGGACATCCGAGTGTGGCAGGAGATTACAACAACTTGGGGGTAGCGTGGCAATCAAAAGAGGAATATGACAAAGCCATCGCATACTATGAAATGGCATTGGATATTGACCTGAAGGCTTTGGGAAGCGAACATCCGAGCGTGGCAACAGATTATAACAACTTGGGTGTAGCGTGGCAATCAAAAGAGGAATATGACAAAGCCATCGCTTATTTTGAAATGGCTTTGGGCATTGACCTGAAAGCTTTGGGGAACGAACATCCGAAGGTGGCAACTTATTACAACAACTTGGGTGAAACATGGCGTTCAAAAGGGGAATCTGACAAAGCCATCGCATACTATGAAAAGGCATTAAAAATTCTTATCAAGGTTCATGAAGAACCTCCAAAAATCACACAACATCCTGATATTGGAAAGATTTACAACAACTTGGGTTTGGCATGGCGTTCAAAAGGAGAATATGACAAATCTATTAGATGTTATGAAAAGTCTTTAAAAATATTAGAAAAATTTCTTGGCTCCGAACATCCAGACACAAAGACGGTTAAGAGAGAAATTAAGCAGCTAAAAAGGATTTTGAAGGATCAAAAGAAATGAAAGAATTCCTCAACGCCACAAACATCAACAGCATTCTTACTGCTGTAGGCATTGTTGTTACATTGATAAGTATTGTCATTTCTATGAAGAAAGGTAAGGAAATACTTGCATTCTGGGCAGAATGGAAAAAGCGCAAGCTCGGCAAGGAATCCAAACTGACGGTGCTGCTTTTCATTTCACTTTATTTCATTCTCACTTTTGTCTCATGGGTGATTCTCCGCCCTCACGACTGGAACTGCTACAAACTGCTTTCGGACCGCATGAATCCCCCGGAACTCTCCCAAGATGTGGTCTTGGCCGATGTTCCCTATCCTGACGAACCCGGAGGCAGACTCACATTCCGGAAAAACGTGGGGCAGTTTCTCCAAGAACTGGCAAAGGCAAAACCGGATCAAAGGCCGCTGGTGGTGGGCCTGGATATCGTGTACAGGGCATTTGAGCAAAACACCCGAAAACCCCGTACCGCCACGCGGGAACTCATCAAAGGCGTAAACGCCCTGACAAAAGAAGGCATTCCCGTTATCGCCGCGTATGATCCCCGGAAATCCGAGACCTATTATGAAAAAAAACTTTTCAAAGAAAACACGCCCTTCACGGACATCGGGCATAATCTCATATCGGCCAGAGACGGAAAATTTCATGCAAAGGTGTTTGAACCTCTCAGAGACAAATCCGACATCGGAACAGAACTCAAAATCTTCTTTGCCGCGCTCATGGTCAGATACGGCTATCCCCTCGCAGGAGAGGATTTTCCAATGGAAGTGGAAAAGACCTGCCAGAACATTCTGCCCATTCTTTATCAGAAAAACTTCAAATTCCAAAAAGTCGAATTTGATGAAAAGCAGGCATTTCCTTATGAAATGTTTGCCAAAAAAGCGGTCATCATCGGAAACAAGGAAAAAGATTACAAAGAGGAAGCGGATTTTTACGGCTTGCACGCGGTCGCTTATGCCACACAACTGCTCATTGACCATGCCAGAAACAAGGATGTGCTCATGGTGTTTATTCTCAGCGAATGGCTGATCATCCTTACGGCCTTTGCCTTTTCGCTGCTTGAATATTTCCTGTTTCGGGGAATGCTGAACGGATTCAGCATCAGGTTTTCATACCCGATTGCTTCGAGTGCGGCACTGACCTGCTCCCTCTTGCTCACCGCAAGCATCTTTTTGGGAGCCGTTTATCTCGCATCAAAAGCAGATTATCTGTTTGCAGACTTCGCCATTGTCCTTTCCGGCATTCTCGTCAGTGGGATACTCTGCTTTGTTTATCAGTTCAGACAAATTTTTGCCGTGCTTGTGAGCAGGGAGACACATCGGGCGGAGTCAGGGCAGTCTGTGAAACATTGAACATCAGACCTCCGAGGTTTTGAAAACCTCGGAGGTCTGACGGAAAGGAGATCGAAAAATGATAAACTTCAAACAGGAAGAGCTGATAGAAGAAGTTGTGAATCATGTCAGAGGAAAATTCCCTGAAGCGGAATTTATCGGTGTCTCAGAGAGCCCCGAAGACCCGGAAAGTCTCTGGATCAGAGTAACCGCACCGGAAGATGAGGACAGGGAATCGGAATTGATGGAGTATGCCTGCGATAAGACAATGGATATTCTGCTGGATTACGGCTATCATATGCTGGTGATGCCGACCCGGAATTAAGGCATCAGACCTCCGAGGTTTTCAAAACCTCGGAGGTCTGACGGAAAGAGGTCTGACGGAAAGGAGATCGAAAAATGATAAACTTCAAACAGGCAGAACTGATTGAAAATCTTGTAAGTTATGTCAGGGAAAGATTTCCCGAAGCGGAATTTATCGGTGTCTCAGAGAGCCCCGAAGACCCGGAAAGTCTCTGGATCAGAGTGACCGCACCGGAAGATGAGGACAGGGAATCGGAATTGATGGAGTATGCCTGCGATAAGACAATGGATATTCTGCTGGATTACGGCTATCATATGCTGGTGATGCCGACCCGGAATTAAGCATCAGACCTCCGAGGTTTTCAAAACCTCGGAGGTCTGACGGAAAGAGGTCTGACGGAAAGGAGATCGAAAAATGATAAACTTCAAACAGGAGGAACTGATTGAAAATTTTGTAAGTTATGTCAGGGAAAGATTTCCTGAAGCGGAATTTATCGGTGTCTCAGAGAGCCCCGAAGACCCGGAAAGTCTCTGGATCAGAGTAACCGCACCGGAAGATGAAGACAGAGAATCGGCATTGATAGAATATTCTGCTGATAAGTCTATGGATATCTTGCTGGATTACGGCTATCACATGCTGGTGATGCCGACCCGGAATTAAGCATCAGACCTCCGAGGTTTTCAAAACCTCGGAGGTCTGACGGGACAGCGGTAACGTCATTGACGCGGTCGGCGGACAGGGAACAGTGATATTCGCAAAAGAATCGCTTTCATCAGACGGAACCCTTTACCTCCTTGAACTGCTGCTTTCAGAGGAATTGCCGGATGGCGGATTGTTAGACCTCAATATGCTGGCAACGACTGGCGGAAGAGAACGCTCTTACGAGGCGTTCTCAGAATTACTTGCATCCGCGGGCTTTGTGGTATATGAAAAAAACATTCCCTGTCCCATGTAGTCAATCTGCTAATTACAGGACTAAGAAAATGAAAAATAAATCCATACCTCCTTTTCCTGTCCCCGACATCTTTTATCGGGGAATGGCAGAAAGCTTGGCCCTGGTCCCTGAAAATGCGAACGCGGCCCTGCTGATCCGCCATTCCGTTCGTTATCCCATCCCTCCCGGCGATCACGGCACTCATGTCCCTCTGACGCCTGAAGGCATTCTCCTCGCCGAGGAATGGGCCGGGCAGTTGAACAGGCATATCGGCAGGATATATTCCAGTCCCGTGGGGCGGTGTGTTGAGACAGGCAGAGCCGTTTTAAACGGAATCGGTCAGAACAAGAGGACTGTTCACACTGACCCCGCTCTGTCCGACTCCTTTGTCCATGATGTGGATGCCGCGTGGCCGGTTTTCATGGAACATAGTCCGATATGGGTAATGAACCGGTTATTACAGAATATCCCCGTACCGGGAATGGTCCCCGTGGAGCAGGGAGTAAATCGAATCATGACATTTATGTTCTCGAATCTCTCAGATACGCGCCCCTGTCTGAATCTGTACATCACCCACGACACCCTTCTGTCTCCTGTTGTCTGTTATCTTCTGGGCAGAGACGCCGTTGATGAGGAAGACTGGCCCAGGATGCTGGAGGGCGCTTTTTTCTGGTATGAGGGAGCCGAGCTTTTTTTGGCTTGGCGTGGAACAAAGTGGAATATCAGCCGGGAGTGCAAGCTGGACGGGATTTGCACCTAAACCGCGGAAAGCATTAAACGCCCACCCCAATCTCCCGAAGTTCCCTAATCTGATCCCGAAGCTCCGCGGCTCTTTCAAAAGCAAGCGACTTCGCGGCCTGTTCCATTTCCTTCTCCATATTCTTTATCACATCATCCAAATCATCCACCCCGTACTCCGCAACAGTCTCCGCCACCTTATCGAGCTGCGGTGCCGTCTCCTCAGCTTCATAAATGAAATCAAAAACCGGCGTGACCGCTTTCCGAATCGTCTCCGGCGTGATGTGATACTTTTTGTTGTGGGCTTTCTGAATTCTTCTGCGCCGCTTTGTTTCATCAAGGGCATGCTGCATGGACTTTGTTATGACATCGGCATACATGATGACCTTGCCCCGGGCATTTCTGGCGGCCCTGCCGCAGGTCTGAATCAGGGACCGGCCCGAGCGGAGGAACCCCTCTTTGTCCGCGTCAAGTATGGCGACCAGTGAAACCTCCGGGATATCCAGTCCCTCGCGAAGCAGATTGATCCCCACAAGCACATCAAAGCCCCCCTTCCTGAGATCATGGATGATGTCCATCCGTTCCAATGTGCTGATATCCGCATGAAGATAACGCACCCTTACGCCCAGATCGGAGTAATAGTCGCAAAGATCCTCTGCCATGCGCTTTGTCAGGGTCGTGACCAGAACCCTTTCATTTCTCTGCTCACGAATCCGAATCTCTTCAAGAAGATCATCCACTTGATACTCCGCCTTACGGACATCTATGGGAGGATCGAGGAGACCGGTGGGCCTCACGATCAGCTCCGCAAGAGTATTTTTCGCTTTTTTCAATTCGTATTCCGCAGGCGTGGCTGACAAATAAATCACCTGGGGCACTTTTGATGTGAATTCATCAAACTTGAGGGGCCGGTTATCCATGGCCGAGGGGAGTCTGAACCCGTATCCCACAAGGGTTTTCTTGCGGGACCGGTCGCCTTCGTACATACCGCGCACCTGGGGCACGCCAATATGACTTTCGTCAATGCAAACCAGAAAATCCTCGGGAAAATAATCGAGAAGGGTGGGGGGCGGCTCTCCGGGCTCTCTTCCGGTCAGATGGCGGGAATAGTTCTCAATGCCGTTGCAGTATCCCAGTTCCATCATCATTTCCAAGTCAAAATTGGTTCTCTCCTCGATCCGCTGGACTTCGATCCGCTTGTCCTCGTTTCTGAAATAATCGATCCGCTCTTTTAATTCTTCGAGGATCGCTTTGATTGCTGTCCTCAGTGTGGTTTTCGGGGTGACATAATGACTGGCCGGAAACAAGGTCAGTTGTTTCATGCGCCTGATAACCGTTCCTTTGAGCGGATTAATCTCCGAGATGCTCTCAATCTCATCTCCGAAAAACTCGATGCGGACCGCCTTCTCCTCCTCATACGCGGGAAAGATTTCGACCCGGTCCCCTCTGACTCGGAAAACTCCCCTGTGGAAATCGTGGTCGTTCCGTTCATAGTGCATCTCCACGAATTTTTTCAGGAGCATGTCCCGGTTAAACTCGGTGTCCTGCTCGAGGTTAATTCTCATACCGAGGTAATCTTCGGGCGAGCCCAGACCGAAAATGCAGGAGACGCTCGCCACAACAATCACATCCCGCCGTGAAAGAACGGACCTCGTGGCCGAATGGCGTAGCTTGTCGATCATTTCGTTGACAGAAGAGTCTTTCTGAATATAGGTGTCGCTGGTCGGGATATAGGCTTCGGGCTGATAATAGTCATAATAGCTGACAAAATATTCCACCGCATTCTCAGGAAAGAGGTGCCTGAGCTCATTATAGAGTTGGGCCGCAAGGGTCTTATTCGGCGCGATCACCAAAGTCGGTTTCTCGACCGTCGCAATGACATGGGCCATTGCAAAGGTCTTGCCGGACCCTGTGACTCCCAGCAGCACATGATGCGGCTTTCCGGACAATATGTTTTTGCACAGGATTTTGATGGCCCGGGGCTGGTCGCCCGTCGGGGTGAAATCTGAAACCAAGTTAAATAGAGACATGGTGTTTTTACCTTTCAAGGTTATTATGGATATCCGTTTTCGGAGTTTGATTAACTATTCAGGGCTACCAATCTAAGCCGGGACACCTTATGTCAAACCACGAAAAAACACGAAAGGACACGAAAAATATCAGGTCTCAGTTCCTCGTTTCGTGGTTTCGTGGTATAAATTATTACAAAAATGTCCCGCTTTAAGTCGGTAGCCCTATTCAGGGACTTAACTGCGGGCGTAAATTTTTCGTGTTCGTGTCTTTCGTGGTCTGACACAGGCTGTCCCGGCTTAAATTGATAGCCCACCTTCGCGCCTTTTCTTTGTGCCTCTGTGCCTTTGTGTGATGCATAATATCCCGAAAAATTTTTGGCCGGGTACTTAGGGACTCGCATTCCCCCATTATTTTATCTCACACAAAGGCACAAAGGCACAAAGAAAGGCGCAGAGGGTAAAATCCGCGGGCCGGATGCCTGTTCCGCCTCTGATGGCTATCAACATAAAATCTCACACAAAGGCACAAAGGCACAAAGAAAGGCGCAGAGGGTAAAATCCGCGGGCCGGATGCCTGTTCCGCCTCTGATGGCTATCAACATAAAGCGGGACATTTTTGTAACAATTCACACCACGAAACACACGAAATAAGCGAAACACACGAAACAGGAAACAGGGACCCGGCTGCGGGCGTAAGTTTTTCGTGTCTTTTCGTGTCTTTTCGTGTCTTTCGTGGTTTGACACAAGCTGTCCCGGCTTAGATTGGTAGCCCCTCTGATGGCCGGATGTGTTCCGGGGTAATGCGTTTTTTCTGAGTGCCTTATAAGTACCTGGCCATAAATTCTTTTGTTCTCACCTTTGTGCCTTTGTGCCTTTGTGTGAGATATAAAATGCCAAAAAACTTATGCCAGGTACTTATGGAGTTAATCCTCCCCGGAATGAGATTTGAAAATGTGAACATCTCTCCGGGGAAAAGGAATCTCTATGTTTCTTTCCCGAAAAAGACGGTTGATTTCAAAGAGTATCTCTGATTCGGACGAAGTGCAGTTATCCACATGGGCCCAGAATCGTAGTTCAAAAATAAGCGCGCTCTCTCCCAACTCTCTGAACAGCACAGAAGGAGAGGGGTTTCTGAAGACCAGCGGCGTTTTCCCGGCGATCTCAAGGAGCGTCCGCCGCACCAGTTCCACATCCGATCCGTAAGCCACACCTATTTTGAGAATGCGGCGCACTTTCGGATCCTTGGAAGTCCAGTTGATCACCTGACCGCTGATAAAATCGGCATTGGGGATGATGAGAGAGGCGTTGTCATACGTTTCGACCCATGTGGAACGCACATTTATTTTTCTCACCTCACCCCATACGCCGTTGATTTCGACCACATCTCCCACCTGGATGGGCCGCTCAAACAGAAGGATGATCCCGCTGATGAAATTGTTGAAGATATTCTGAAGCCCGAAACCGATTCCGATGCCGAGCGTGCCGAAAGCGACCATGAGGGAGGTCGTGCTGAATCCGGCGACATTCAGCGAAATCAGGATTCCGAATATCCAGAGGGTGTAAACGGTGATATTTGCAATGGAATGCCTGACACCCGATATCAGACCGCTGCCTTCCAGAATCTTTTTGATAACCGTATTTCGCCATATATGGGCAACGGCGTGGGTGCAGAGCAGAATCAGAAACGCGCAGACAAACTTCAGAACGCTTAACTGCATCCCCCCTATCGTAACCTCTTTGCCCATAATCCTGAAAAAGCTGACAATCACCGTCTGCTTTGCTCCCCATGCAAAGAGAAGGGACAAGGAAAAGAGGCCGAGCCATGCCAGTCCGGATATCCGGATGAAGAGCCACTGAAGCGTTTCGACAGGTTTCGGGGTGCCGGCGGGACCGGGTGCCGAACTTGCCTTGAATCTTTTATTCCATTCACGGAGGAGGCAGAAGAAGAGCCATCCCCATAACAAAGAGACCGATGTGCAGGCCCATGAGGAATACCAGTAAATCGCCAGTGATCCGTAACCGGCAAACTCCAGCACAAGCCCTCCTCCCACAACAATGTCCCCCAATCCGAGAAGAACCAGCTTCAGAACGGCTGGTTTCCGGGGCTCTTCCGAAGGGGCCGCCTCAGGTTCCCGGAAGATTTTCCAAAACAGGATCCCCCAGATGACAAGGGCGACTTCAAAAAAGACGCGTCCGAAAAGCAGAATCATGCTGTCACTTTTCAACAGCCATGCCATGATAATATAGGGAATCGCAAAAAGGCGGATCAGTATCAGGAGGATACGGATGCGAAATGCCACAGGAGGGGGAATCCGGTTTTTTTCCCGCTGATTCCACAAGAAGAGAAAATCCAGGACCCATTGGGAGAATAACCAAGTCAGCAGAATATAAATCAGGACCCGGAGGAAGGGAACGGTGGCGTAAAAATGGCGGAAATGGGCGTAAGCGTAAAAAAACAGAGTGGTTCCGAAGAGAAAGCGGGAGCGGTCAAAGATTTGCAGAATGAGATTGCGCCAGGGGTACTCGGGTGTGAGAGAGTCTGTGGAGAAAAAGTGTCTGTGAAATCGGGACAGGAGGATATGGATGACTCCGAAGATCAGGAGGCTCGACAAGAGCAGAACTCCCTCGGAATTCCAGACCGCAGCGAGCGTGTTCTGCCAGAACTCTTTTGAAATCGCCAGACCGACGGGTCTGATCAGCAAGTTCAGTTCTTCCCTGATCTGCTTCAGATCGATAAGGAACAAGGTTCCTTCTTTTCGTCTGAAAAGCTCCTCTTTTTCCTTCACCTGAATCTGCTGATTGAATTTTTCTGACAATTCGAGAAAGGCGTTTCGGATTCCTTCCAGTTCAAGGATATCCTCTGCATAAATACTCTGAAACTCCTCAAGATAGTTTATTTTGACGGAGAGAATCCTCACCAGGCGCTGAAGATTATCGATCACTGGTTCCATGTCAGAGATATTGGAAACTTCGGTGTCTATTTCCAGCAACTGTTTTTCATTCAGGGCATACTGTTCCTCTGTCTGTTCGAGCAACCGGGTAACGGCGTCATGCTTCTGAGCAAGGTCTTTCAAAGTCTGTGAAATGCTTTCCTCAGCAATCTTGCCGGCCGCCCATGCCTTTTCCATATCTTCGATCCGGACTTTCGGGGAAACTAACAGATTGCCATAGTTGGAGAGTTGGATTTTGTAGGCGTTCATCTGTTCTGAAATTCCCTTATCCAATTCCTTCAGATCGCCGAACTGATTTTTCAGTTCCGAGATATTTTCGCTTTCAGCTTTCAGCGTGGCTTCAATGGATATGCTTTCCGACGGTTCGGGAACTTCCTCTTCTTCGGCGAATCCTCTGATTATTCCGAAAGAAAAGTTCAGAATAAAAATACAAAGGAACACAGGGTAAAAAATGAAATGTTTGGTCATTATGTTCTCTTAAATCCTTTAGGGTGAAGCGAAGTGATAACCTTTTGGGGAGGATGGATTCCGATTTTACCTGGAATGACACGGTGTGCAGCCGGTGGCTCCGCCCCTGTCATTCCGGGTAAAACTTGTCCCTGACATCTTTTATTCCTGTCCCTGACGTTTTTTATTCCTGTCCCTGACGTTTTTTATTCCTGACGTTTTTTATCAGGGAAGGGATGATAAGAATCGGCAGGATTCTTATCCTTTTAACCCGGAATCCACTGCCATCCCGAAAGGCGTTATAACCAAGTTTTCTTTAATCAATACTTCGGACAGTTTTTCATGATGTCGGGAAGGAACCGCCGACACGCCCCGAAAAACGGGCATCCCGGTTTCGGGAAGTCCGCGCTGCCCCGTTCCCGAAATAACGGTCTGAGGGCTTTTCACAAAAACTGTCCAAACTATTGTTTAATCTGACACAATATTTAGCCTGTTCTCTTTTTTGTCAAGGTAAATCTCCGCATATTTTCCCAGCCTCCACTATCGATAGCGGAGAAAAGCCTTGATATCCATCAGTTCCTGGTTTCTAAGTCACCGAACCGAAAGCCTCGGAATCAATTCCGAGGCTGCTTGGTGTTTGTCAGGTGCTAACGACTAGTAGCTAATCAATTATTTCCCTTTGCCAAGAAGCCATGGAACCAACCCGTAAATAACCGTCAGAGCGACGAGCATCAGTAGGGTGCATTCCCAAAGTGTGGATGAAAATGACAAATCTGTATGAAATTGAAAATGACAAGTCTGTATGAAATCACCCGCGCTACAGCCGGAAAAAGCGGCCTCCGGCACGGCAGAGGGTATAACCGTGAAATCATCGGTACCGGTGTTTCGGATGATCTCACCGCTGTGTCAGTTGTTTCAGCGGGTTGTCCGAATTTGATGTTTCTGATCTACACTTTGGGAATGCACCCGCATCAGTAGCGATTTCACGCCCATCCGCTGATAATTTGTCCCACCATGATAGCGACAAAAAGCAGTTCGATGCGGCGCTGAAATTAATAGCATCTGCACAAACCGGCAATTATTTTTTGCTTGACAAGTCGTATATATTCTTTTAAGATTTTTGATTATTGAACTGGCGAATCCGCGAACGTGAACTTGAACTTGAACTTGAACTTGAACTTGAACTTGAACGGTTCAGGTGTAAGTTCAGGTTCAAGTATAAATTCAAGGTCAAGGTTTCCCCTAAATCCGTTAAACGGAGTTTGGATAAAGTGACGCGTTCGGACATGCTCCCTCTCTTGAAGAGGGCTACCATAAAAACACATTGTTTGAGGAAAAAATGCAGCTTACCAAACTGACATTTGAAAATTACAAAGCGTTTAAGGAACCCCAGGAATTCAGGATAAAGCCGATCACATTTGTTATCGGCAAAAACAGTTCCGGAAAAAGCGTGGTCTCAAGATTGCCGAAATTGCTGGCCGGTGCGCTGGCCTCAGATGCAATGTCTCCGATTCAAACCCAATATGACAGAATATATTTCGGAGAAAATTTCAGGGACCTGATACACAATAAGATAGAACATGGGAAAGTGATCCTTGGGGCAACATTTGAAGACGACGACAACAAAAGGACTGTGTTGAAGGCAAAGATACAGCAGTTCGCGGGAACACCGTTCCACTTTGTATCGAATTTTGAACTGAAATCTGAGAACGGCCTTAATTTTCAATTAGAATGGGAGGGCTTAACTGACAAACCTCCCAGCCTCCAACGCTATAACATAAAAGAAGAAAATATCACTAATGAAGAAAATGAACTGTTTGTTGTGTTTACCGGAATATTACCTGAAAAACTCACTGATTTGAATTATAAGAACATTATGCCGGACGATCTTGTCTCTTTGAAGCAGGATATCCGAAACGCAGTCAGAAACATCCGATACATCGGTCCCATCAGAGGACTTCCCAGGCCCAGATACAAATACAAAAGCTCAAGGCCCTCTCATCCCGGAGAGAATGAGGAATCTGTATATCACATTCTGGGATTGGACGAGTATGCAAAAGGGGATATTGCTGAGAAAGTGGGAGCGTGGTATTCTGAGAATCTGGGCGGATGGAGGCTGGATATCGTCAGAAGCGGGGATGAGTTTGAAATTGTGCTGATAAGTCCTGATGATCCGGCTGTGAAGGTCAACCTGACATCCGTCGGTTCGGGAATGAGTCAGGTATTGCCCTTTGTGGTCAGGAGCTTCATGGAACCTGAAAAAAAGGGAGGGATTGAGATTTTTGAGCAGCCTGAACTGCATCTTCATCCTGATGCTCACGGGAGCCTGGCTGAACTGCTTGTACACACCGCAAAGAAACAGCAGTCGCGTTTCATCATTGAAACCCACTCCGAAAACATGATTCTCAGGGTCAGAAGGCTTATTGTAAACGGTGTCATTGACAGCAATGATGTGATTGTCTATTGGGTTGACGACGAGGAGCGTCCGGGGAGCAAGCTGAAACCCATCCATATTGATGAGGATGGGGAACTGGATGACTGGCCCGAAGGCGTGTTTTCAGAGGATTACGAGGAAATGATTGCGATCAGGGAAGCGCAGAGAAGAAAAGCGGGTAAAGAATAATGATAGTGAAAATAAATTCTGATATTTTCAACAATAGTGATTGCTTTGATGATCTTGACGATCTGATACGTCTTTTTGAAAGAAGACATCACCGGTGGGATATTGACAACGATCTGAAAATAAAAGAAAGTGAGTGGCTTGCACCAGGGCAGAATATCAGGGTAGAGCGGCGGGTAGAGGATATAATTGAAAAATCGTTTGTCAATAGCGGTTATATAACCCAATCAATGAGAAGAGACAGACATACCATCAGAATAACATTAACTCCTGAAAAAGATAATGAATTCACACCGGAAGATGCCTTCAAATTTCTGACTTCTCCAGTCCATGTTGTTGTGGAGAATTATGATAGCGACAGAACTTTTTTGGAAGCGGTTATAAGGGCATACAAAAAAGAAGAGTTGAGAGTAGCCATAGATAACGAATGGATAATAATTGAAGGCATGGGAGGAATCGGACAAATACCTAACCGCATAGATGCTTATTACGAAAGCCATAAAGATGCTTATTACGAAAGTTCCCAAAATGTTAAGCTCTATATTCTTGTTGACAGTGACCGAGAACACCCTGGTGATGCTCATAGCTCTCAGGCTGAAAAAGTGTTTGAAAAATGCAAGGAAAAAGGAATTGAAGGTAATCTGACCATTCTCTACAAGAGAGCCATAGAAAATTATCTTCCTTTGAACGCACTTGCAGAGGTTCCGGATGCGTTAAAGCATGTATATGAAGCTTATAAGTTATTGGATGATCCCAATAAGTGGGACTTTTATAACATGAAGGGCGGCTTTGGCGTCAGAAATAAAAAAGGACGTATGACATATAACAAACTGCCGAAGAAACAGGAAAGGCTCTTTTACGGGATAAAAAAGGGCGATACGCTTTTTGAAGATTTGAAAGAAGGCTTTAAGATGAAAGACTTTCATTTGTATTCACTTTTCAAAAAAGAAGATAAAATTACCAAAGCAGCATTGCAGGAAAGATGTGAACATCAGGAGATACCTGATGAATTGGAAAAACTTCTGAAGGGTATCTTATCATTACTTTAAGGCTGAGATAATAATGGCACATACAACCATAATCAATCCGGAAATTCGCTATCTGAAAGATATATTGGATATTGTGTATCGTGGAGAACTGAGAGTTCCGGACTTTCTGAGCCCTTTTTCCTGGAAACCGGAAGATATGCTCTTATTGTTTGAAAGCATTTCAAGAGGATATCCGATTGGGAGCCTGGTTTTTTGGAAAGCGGGAGAAGACTGTCAGGCATATCCCAAAATCGGACCGTTTGAATTTGATCCGAAGCTTTCTCCTCATCCCAGGAGCTACATAATAGACGGACATCAACGCATAGCGACATTATTCGGGATATTAACACCACCAAGCTCAAAATATAATATCGTTACAGCGTCCATTCTTTCAATAAAATATATTTCTTTTAGTGCAAAAAAATGGAGGTGGATACTATATTATGATCTGAAGAACGGGAAATTCGCATATATCAGAAAAGGCAGCCCTGAAAAATATTATATCCCTCTGAACGCATTGATGAATACATTCGCCTTTCTCAAGGAATGCCGCAGAATTGAACAGGAATGTAAAAAAGATGCGGTTCGCTATATAGAGAAGGCTGAGAATTTATCTCAGATATTTTTCAATTATAAGATTCCTGTTATCCAAATAAAAGAGGGGAATTTAAAAGATGTGATGGAGATATTCTCCCGTCTGAATTCTAAAGCTGCTTAATCATGTATGAAGATGAAAGATGAACAGAAAATCACTGGTGAGTATATCCGGTTTCACACAGGCAGGGAGGTGGTATGCCGGATTGTTCCGCCGACAGGGCGGAAACCCACCGGACGGGATTGCAAATCCCCGTCCGGCACGATCCTTAAGTTTACACTAATGATGCGGTTTCACACAGGCAGGGAGGTGGCATGGCTGAACTGAGGAGCATAGTGTTGAGAGGTTTCAAGTCTCTTGATGCCCGGGGACAGACGATGGAGTTAGGCCCGATTACAGTCTTGCTGGGTGCAAACGGCGCGGGTAAAAGCAACTTGGTTTCATTTTTCAGGATGCTGAACCATATGGCTGCCGGCAACATGCAACAGTATGTGGCAGAGCAGGGTTTTGCCGATTCCCTGCTTCATTTGGGGGCCAAGGTCACATCAGAGGTGTCCGCTCATCTGTAGTTTGAGGACGCGGGTGCCAGGGACGAGTACGCTTTCGTTCTGGGCCGCGATACGACCGGACGGCTGTTTGTGAAGGACGAGACCGTCATGCGCCACGCGGCGGAAAAGACTGCTTCGCAGATATTCAGACTCGGCGGGGGTGCGCGAGAATCTCAGTTAAAAGAAATCGCGGACAGCGGGAACCAGAACTGTCAGGCTGTCTGTCGCATACTCTCACATTGTCGGGTGTTTCAGTTTCACGACACATCAGCGACCGCCAAAATCCGGAGCGAAGGGTACATTGACGACGCGAGATTTCTGAGAGGCGACGGCGGAAATCTGGCCGCGTTCCTGCGCGGACTTCGCAACAGAGATGGTGGGAAACGATACTACGACCGCATTGTGCGCCATATCCGACTGATTATGCCCCAGTTCTCGGACTTTGACCTGACATCTTCGATAGGGAACGAAAGATATGTCCGCCTGAATTGGAGGGAAAATGGATCGGATCATCTTTTCGGGCCGCACCAGTTGTCCGACGGAGCCTTGCGTTTCATGGCGCTGGCAACGCTTTTCATGCAACCGCCAGACCTGCGCCCGAGGGTCATTATTGTGGATGAGCCCGAACTGGGACTCCATCCGGCGGCCATATCGGCGCTGGCCGGCATGGTAAAGGCGGTTCCTCCGGCGGCACAGGTGATTTTGGCAACACAGTCCCCGCGCCTGGTGGATGAGTTCATGGCTGACCAAGTGATGATCGTGACACATGGCGGAAGGCCCCCGGGAACGGTCATTCGCCGGCTGAATACGCAAGATCTGGCAGAATGGCTTGAAAGATACTGTCTGAGCGAACTTTGGGAAAAGAATGTGCTGGGAGGGCGTCCGTAATGTCCGTCAGGCTTCACATCACCGCGGAGGGGCAAACTGAAGAACGGTTTGTGAGAAATGTTCTGGCACCGTACTTAGGAGAACACGCGGTGTGGGCGGATGCCCGATGTGTGCTGACAAGCAGAGACAAACGCTCAGGTATCTTGTACCGCGGGGGATTTCGGCGACGAAGTCCGTACAAGACTGTTAAGAAGGATATCTGTGCGTGGATGAAGGAGGATCGTCAGTCAGATGTCCGATTTACGACGATGCTGGATCTCTATGCGCTGCCAGACGATTTCCCGGGATACGCCGATTCAAAAAGAGAAACAGACCCTTACCGTCGTGTTGCGGTTCTGGAAGAAGCCCTCGCGGCAGACATAAACGGCGAGCTGAACGACACGCGCTTCATCCCTTATGTTCAACTGCATGAGTTCGAGGCCCTGATATTGGCGGAACCTCAGCAGCTTGACTGGGAGTTTCTCGAACATGACGGCCCCATTCGGCGGCTCGTGGATATGGTGAAACGAGAAGGCGGGAATCCCGAACGGATCAATGACGGTGCAGGCACGGCCCCTTCCAAGCGGATTATCGCGGAGATTCCCGAATACGCAGGCAGGAAAGCGACATCCGGCCCTTTGGTGGCAGGCAGGATCGGCATACCAACGCTGCTTGAACATTGTCGTCATTTCGCGCAATGGATTGACAGGTTGGTCAGACTTGCCAAATAGAACATCCATGAATCTCAGGGAGATACAGAACGAGTTGTTCACGGATTCTCCTGGCCTCTTCGAGTACGGGATGAAAAAGGGTGTCGTTTCGGAATTTGTAGTTTTCCTCCTCATGCATCCTGCTTTTCAGCGAAAACAGTGCTGAAATTATATCTCCACTGCAAGGCCATGCTCATACCTATTTCTCCGTTCAAAGGACTCGTTTTCAGCCTTCCCCATTCATTACCATTGGGATAACGTCCGAAATCCTGGAAGGTTTCGACTATCCAGTTACCCATCGCGTTTATCACTCCCATATGAACAGGGGTAATTTCTTCCAAAGCAAGTAAACATGACAGTTCATAATCGGGAATCAACTCTTTTTCGTTCCGTATCCGATCCTTATTTGTTTTCTCATAGTGTTGTTTTATATCTTCCAACTTTTTTGAAAACTCTTGCTGAGAAGGCATTACGTTAAACAATTCAAGCAAATGTCTGGCCCTCCAATCCTGTTTGTTGACATACGCCAGAAAACGAAAAACTTTTTTGGCTTCCGGCTCTCCAAGACGGAGCAGCCAGTCTCTTTTTTCTCTGGCAATCTGGCAAAGCTGTTTGTCAGCAAGTTGTGTGTTATCAAAATATCTCGCCTTCACAATCTTAAGTTTTAAAGAAGTGTTCTTCTTAATGCTTTGATAATTTGTTAATAACACAACACAATCATATTCGCTACCCAAGAGTCGCTCATACGCGGAGAAAAATGGTTCGCTGGTTGCATAGTTTGTGGACGGAGATTTGACACCCAGGTCAAGATCAGGGAAATCCACACCCTTTGCCGGATTTACTTTCAATTCAGGGATATCCGAATCTCGGAGTATCTTGGTTTCCAACACTGCCAAATAGAGCATCTCAATGACACTGCCAACCGATTTTCCGTCAAGATTCGGTAAGGTTTGTTCCTGTTTCAGATTGGGATACCAGTGAGGAAAGCCCTGACCGCTGCTTATTCGCTTCAACACAGGTTCAAGCGTTTCCAGATCATAGCCGTCAAGGGCTTTGTTCAATTCCTCTACGGACTCATGAAGTCTGTCCCTGACCTGTTGCCGTAATATTTTTTTGTTCATCATATCTCCCCTTCAAACAATGACAACTGCCTTTTCAGCGGCCTCCGGAACGCCGTATTCCCGCGGGATAACAATTTTTGAATAACCCATCCCGCCATCGGCGGAGGAACAGCATTTCCGTACAACGCATACTGGTCATAAACCGACACTGCCTTGCAATGATGATCCGGGAATCCCTGGAGCCTCGCATATTCCACATTTGTCAGCCTCCGGTAGCGGCCGCTGATTTCATAGCGTTCATAATGGCGGCTTGTCGAGGCGGTCAGTGTGGAGGCGATGCCGTCAGTACCGAACACGGTGTATCCCATCCGTGCGCCGCCGCCCTGATTGTACAAAATTCGCACACCGTTTTGAAACTTGTTGACAAACGTGCTTTTTTTTATCCGTTCAAGCGTCTCCTCAGTATAATCAAAAGAGCGGTCTGCCTGCTGTTGCAAAACAGATGCCAGGGTTTTCAAAGGTTTGGTTTCTGAAAAGAATTCGGGGGTCCATCCCGTGAATCTGCCATGAAAGGCGACTCCCCAAAAGGGGAATTTCTCCTCGTGCCGGGAAATCTTCCTCCAATTCTCGCAGTTCATCAGCATATCATACTTTTCCCGGAGAAATGTCTCCAATTCCCTGTTGTCAGCGAGCTTTATGCAGGGAATGCCTTCAGTCATATCGGCTCGGGTTCCCACAATGAAAACGCGCTCCCTGTTCTGGGCAAGCCCGAGCCAGGCCCCGTTGACAATTCGCCATTCGATGAAATAGTCGAGCCTCGCAAGTTCGGCGAGAATCGTTGCGAAATGCGAGCCCTTCTGCATTGAAAGGACTCTTCTGACATTTTCCAACACAAAGTATTTCGGGGACCTGCGTTTCAGGATATCAACGATGTCCAGAAAAAGAGTGCCTCTCGGGTCGTGTATTCCCTTCTTTTGGCCCGCGCTGCTGAATGGCTGGCATGGAAAACCCGCTGTCAGCAGATCATGCGGGGGAACATGGCCTGCCACTTTCCTTATGTCCCCTTCCACGAGCACATCCCCGCCGAAGTTGTCCCGATAAACCCTGCATGATTTCGGGGAAATGTCGTTTGCCCACAGGGTTTTCACATTCAGCGAGTCGCAGGCTATATGAAATCCCCCTATGCCGCAAAATAATTCTACAGTTGCATATCTCATAGTATCTGATCTCGGTTTTTCCCTTTCTTTTAAAATCATTCCCAAACTCCGGTTCCTGCCAGGAAATCGTTTTCTATCGGCTAATCCGTGCAGTTCCGTTATCTGCATGGATTGTGGGTCATCTGCATCTGCACACGGCGTTTACTATTATACAGTCATAAAATAGTTCTATCACTTTTTCAGCCAATTAATCAAGTCTTAAAAAATAGGGTGTGTCCCACCTACCCGTCATGCCATCCCGGTCAAACTGAAAGGCGACCATTTTTCGACTTCGGCGGCGGTGGATTCCGGGTCAAAACTGAAAAAATGTCCCATTTTTTCAGTTTTGCCCGGAATGACAGGGGAGGGACACACCCAAAAAATATCATTCAGAACATTCCACGGGGTTCCGACACACTTTTAAGTTTACCAACCGCTTTGTTTCATTGCTGAGGACATTGAAAAGGACCTGGCAGGCCGGATAAAAAATCACACGCGAACATTGGACATATCCGCTTAATCCTTCTATCCGTTGTCATATTCCCGGGCCTCCCCAAAATCCGTTATAATCAGCTTTTTTTTTTCAGTTCTGACCCGGAATCCGCTGATACCTGAAAATTTCTGGCCGGGTACTTAAGAATTCAAGTCCTGTTTCATTTTGGCCACACTCAAATAATTTGACAATCATCCCACTTTGTTTTATGAACATACAATTATCAGCGTCCGGTTTATCCCCGATATGGGAAGGAGAGAATAGCATCATGCTGAACAGAGAATACAAAATCGCTTATCATACAAAACGGCCCTTTATGTGCGGAGACCGAATGGATCATCTTTCCGTTAACCATTTGTGTGAGGGAGAAGACTTACCGGCCGCACTTGAACTTACCCAGAATCTTTGTCATGAAATTGAGGAACTGCTTAAAACAGGTGAAGATATGCCGTGATCTCTGCGACTTTCTGATTTTGACGCGGTGTATGAAAATCACAGAGCCGCCCTTATGCTGAAGCAGTTATCCGGAGAGAGCTTTGAAGCGACGCTCAGTCAGTTTGCCATACTCGAATTTGATTCAAAGGGCGCCTTTTGGGAAAAGTCGGAGATTATTGCAACAACCCTTGATCCGTTGGTTGACTTTCAGAACCGGTATTGTTCTGATAAAAAGGTCAGCGTATCCTTCGGACAAGGTGAAACGAGTGAAAGATAAATATAAGTGTAAACTTACTCTTAATCTTTCCCTTTCCCTTGCTCTTGCTCTTGCTCTTAATCTTAATCTTAATCTTGCTCTTAATTCGTTTGATTAAGATAAAGATAAAGATAAAGAGCAAGAGCAAGAGCAAGAGCAAGAGCAAGATTAAGAGCAAGAGTTTATGGAAAGGTAAACTATGCCATTACTTCATATCAGAGAGATGACCCATTACTTCGGCGGGCTTCGGGCTGTCTATAACTACAATCTGGGAATCGAACCCGGGCAGGTCAGAGGGCTGATCGGCCCGAACGGCGCGGGCAAGACCACCATTTTCAACCTGATTACCGGAGTCTATCGGCCCACCCGCGGCAGTGTCGTCTTGGACGACAGAAATATCGTCGGCCTTCACCCGCATCAGATCGCGTCCGCGGGGCTTGGGAGAACGTTTCAGGATCTCCGGCTGTGGCGTCACATGACCGTGCTTGAGCATGTGAAGATGGCCCGTTATTCAAGGCTCACTTACGGGCTGATCGGCGCGTTTTTCGGAACCCCCCTCCGGCAAAGGGAGGAGGCAGAGAGTGAGGAGAAAGCGTACCACCTGTTGGAGATGATGGGCGTTGGCCATCTTGCGGACCAGATTGTGGTCAGCCTCCCCTACGGCGCGCAGAGACGGGTGGAGATGGCCAGGGCCCTGGCCACGGAACCGAAAATATTGTTTTTGGACGAGCCGACCGCGGGCATGAACCCGGAAGAGCTGCGTCAGATGATGGAGATTATCCGTCAGGTTCGTGACGAACTGGGCTTGGCCATTTTCCTTATCGAACACCGGCTGAAAATGGTCATGGAACTTTGCGAAAGGATACAGACCTTAGTTTTCGGAGAGGTCATCGCGGAGGGCACGCCCGAAGAAATCCAAAATAACCCCAAAGTGATTGAAGCCTATTTAGGCAAGGAGATAGCGACATAATGTTTCTGTCAGTGGAAAACCTACAAGTCTCTTACGGTAAGATCAAAGCGCTTCACGGCATAAACTTTCAGATTGATGAAGGAGAGATTGTGTGTATCATCGGTGCCAACGGCGCGGGAAAAAGCACAACTTTGCGGGCAATTTCCCGTCTGATTCCTGCGGAACCGGGAACAAAGATGATTTACAGGGGGGAAGACCTGCTGAGATACTCTGCGGACAAAGTCGTCAGCAGGCTCGGTATTTCACATGTCCCCGAGGGAAGGCGTCTGTTCGGCAACCTGACGGTCATGGAGAACCTCAGACTGGCCACATTTGCGAGAAAGGATGCTGAAAAAATCGAGCAGGACCTCGGACGGGTCTTCTCAATATTTCCCCGGTTGGAAGAGCGGAAAACCCAGAAAGCCGGCACGCTGAGCGGCGGTGAGCAGCAGATGCTCGCCATCGGGAGAGCCTTTATGAGCGGAAGGAAGATCATGCTCCTGGACGAACCTTCCATGGGACTGGCACCTTTGCTGATGATGAACGTATTCGACGCGCTCAAAGAGATCAATCAGGAAGGAACCACCATTCTTCTTGTGGAACAGAACGCCCGTCTGGCCCTTCAGTTCGCCCAGCGGGGGTATGTGCTGGAAACCGGGAATCTCGTGTTGGAAGGCCCCTCTGACGAACTTCTCGCCAATCCCCAAGTTAAAAAAGCGTATCTGGGCGGTTGACTCTTGCTCTTGCTCTTTATCTTGCTCTTGCTCTTTATCTTGCTCTTGCTCTTTATCTTGTTCTTACCCGTGTCCATCCGATTAAGATAAAGAGCAAGATTAAGATAAAGATAAAGAGCAAGATTAAGATCAAAGCCTTAACCCTTAACCTTAAAACCTTAACCCTTTATGATCAAACATTCAGAAGAATACAGAGACCCGGAGATTTCCCGGAGACTGGTAGAGCAGATTAGAAAGATCAGTCAGAAACCGGTTCGCGTGATGGAAGTCTGCGGCACACATACCATGTCCGTTTTCAGAAGCGGGATCCGGTCGGTTCTGTCGGATACGATTTCACTCCTTTCCGGACCGGGATGTCCGGTGTGTGTGACCGCTCAGAATGAAATCGATGCATTTATCCAATTGTCACGGGCAAATGATGTTGTTATGACAACCTTCGGAGATCTGCTGAGGGTTCCGGGAAGCGATTCATCCCTTCAGAAAGAACGGGCAGATGGCAGGGATATCCGTGTGGTCTATTCCGCTTTTGACGCGCTGGAGATTGCAAGGAAGAATCCCGATAAAAAAATCGTCTTCCCCGGTGCGGGCTTTGAAACCACTGCGCCCACCATTGCAGCATCGGTTCTATCCGCGAAAGAGATGAATATCCGCAACTTTTTTGTCCTTTCAGCCCATAAGCGGGTTCCACCGGCGCTCTCTGCTCTGATGGAAACGGATCATATAAAAATAGACGGCTTTATCCTTCCGGGTCATGTTTCCGTGATTATCGGCTTGAATGCTTATCTTCCCTTTTTTGAACGATATCAGATTCCGTGTGTGATTGCGGGATTTGAGCCGGGGGATATTCTTCATGCCTTATATATGCTGATTTCACAGATCGAAACCGGCAACCCACAGTTGGAGAACGGGTATCGCCGGGCGGTGAGTGACGACGGAAACGAAAAGGCGAAAAAGATCATGGCAGATGTCTTTGAAACTGTTGACACCACTTGGCGGGGACTCGGAACGATTCCCAAAAGCGGTCTCAGGATCAGGGAAGAATTTGCCGCTTTCGACGCGCAAAAGAATTTCAGACTCCGAATTCCGGATTCCGGATTTCAGACAAAGGGCTGCGCGTGCGGTGAAATACTTACCGGCCTGAAAACGCCTCCTGACTGCTCCCTTTATAAAAAGGTATGTACCCCCATGAATCCGGTCGGCCCCTGTATGGTCTCCAGCGAGGGGACATGTGCGGCCTATTACAGGTATCACCCTTCGACAAGCTCAGGGACCGGCCTTCGACAAAGCTCAGGGACCGGCCTTCGACAAAGCTCAGGGACCGGCCTTCGACAAGCTCAGGGACCGGCCACCGAAGCGGAGGATTAAGAAATTGACAACAGACAAAATACTTTTGGATCACGGCAGCGGGGGGAAGCTATCTCATCAGTTGGTTTCTGAGATGATGCTTCCCATATTTGACAATCCCATTCTTTCTCAGTTGGATGACAGCGCGGTATTGAATATTCAGGGAAAATCACTTGCTTTTTCCACGGATACTTATGTGGTGGATCCCGTCTTTTTCCCTGGCGGTAATATCGGGGATCTCGCGGTAAACGGAACGGTTAACGATCTTGCCATGAGCGGCGCAAGTCCGCTCTATCTGAGCGCGGGGCTGATCATTGAGGAAGGCTTTCCAATGGCGGATATGGAAAGGATACTCAGGAGCATGAATATTGCATCCCAGGCGGCGTGTGTGCAGATTGTCGCCGGAGATACCAAGGTCGTGCCAAAAGGCGCGGCAGACAAAATTTTCATTAACACTTCAGGGATCGGGCTGATACCGCCCCATGCAAATATTGCCGGCAATAACGCGCAGCCCGGTGATAAGATCATACTGAGCGGAACCATTGCCGATCATGGCATTGCCGTCTTAATTCAGAGGGAAGGGATGACTTTTGATTCATCGGTGATAAGCGACACCGCCCCTCTGAACTATATGGTGAAAAGGATGCTGATGAGATCAAATAAGATTCACGCGCTCAGGGATCCGACGCGGGGCGGTGTGGGGACTGCCCTGAATGAAATTGCCGGTCAGTCCGGAGTGGGTATAAAAATTTATGAAGAGAACATTCCTGTTAAAAGTGAGGTCGCCGGGACTTGCGAACTTCTGGGATTTGATCCCCTTTATGTTGCAAATGAGGGAAAGCTGCTTGCATTTGTGGCACCGGATCACGCGGAAATGCTCCTTGGGGGAGTAAAGGAAGACAAACTGGGTAAAGACGCGTGTATCATCGGAGAAGCGGTCTCTGATCATCTAGGTCAGGTGGTCATGGAGACCCGGATCGGGGGAACCCGGATTGTTGATATGCTGACTGGTGAGCAACTGCCGAGGATATGTTGACAAGGGTTAAGGGTTTTAAGGGTTAAGGGGTTAAGGGTTAAGGATATACGGCCTTGAAACTTAAAACTTAACCCTTAACCCTTAAAACCTTAACACTTAACACTTAACACTTAACACTTTTAACCTTTGGAGGAGGAAAAATGAGCTACAATTCGTTTGAGGATCTTGAGGTCTGGAAAAGGAGCTGTCGTCTGGCTGTTGATTTGTATGAGTTGTTGGAAGATTGCCGTGATTACGGGCTTAAAAATCAGATGACCCGGGCGGCGGTTTCCGTTGCAAGCAACATCGCAGAGGGAGCGGAGCGTGGTTCTGCTGCTGAATATATTCGTTTCCTGGATATTTCAAAAGGCTCCACTGCCGAGCTCCGAACGCAGCTTTACATCTCCCAAAGAATCAAACTGATGCCAGCCGAATCCTGCAATGAATTAATAAAAGAACTCAAAGAAATATCTTCAATGCTGCACGGCTTGATCAGGAGTAAGGAAGAGTAGGGTTAAGGGTTAAGGGTTAAGGGTTAAGGGTTAAGGAAGACCTGAAATGTCCTTAAACCCTTAACCCTTAACCCTTACAACCCTTAACCCTTGTAGAAGCTACAATTCGTTTGAGGATCCTGAGGTCTGGAAAAGGAGCTGTCGTCTGGCTGTTGATTTGTATGAGTTGTTGGAAGATTGCCGTGATTACGGGCTTAAAAATCAGATGACCCGGGCGGCGGTTTCCGTTGCAAGCAACATCGCAGAGGGAGCGGAGCGTGGTTCTGCTGCTGAATATATTCGTTTCCTGCATATTTCAAAAGGCTCCGCTGCCGAGCTCCGAACGCAGCTTTACATCTCCCAAAGAATCAAATAATAGGTTTAAGGGTTAAGAGTTAAGGGTTAAGGAAGACCTGAAATGTCCTTAAACCCTTAACCCTTAACCCTTAATCCTTACACCCTTAACCCTTAACCCTTACACCCTTAACCCTTTACTCTTAAACTATGTTCATCACTTTTGAAGGTACAGAAGGTTCAGGAAAGACAACGCTGGTCAGATGTGTCTTTGAATTCCTGCAAAAAAAGGGGTATGACTGTATTATGACCCGCGAGCCTGGCAACACAAAGATCGGCAAAAAAATACGGAAGCTCCTTCTTGATCCAGATAATAAGGATATGGTCCCTCTGACAGAACTTCTTTTGTATATGGCTGACCGGGCGCAGCACATAAAAGAATTGGTAAAACCTTCTTTATATGAGGGCAAAGTCGTTTTATGCGACCGGTATTATGACGCCACTTTAGCTTATCAGGGATTTGCAAGGGGCCTTGATATTGAATTTATCAGCAAATTACACAAATTAATCCTTGACGATTTCAAACCCGATCTTACTTTTTTGCTTGACCTTCCACCTGAAATCGGACTTTCACGCGCGTGGAAACAGATTGAAAGCGGCGCACGGACTCAGAAAGAAAGCCGTTTTGAAGAGGAGGCGCTGGCTTTTCACAAAAAGGTGAGGGCCGGGTATCTTGAGATCGCGGGGCTTGAGCCTGAACGGTTCACGGTTATCGACGCGTCAGCGGATGAAAATCAGGTGCAAAATCATATTATAGCAATTTTGACTGACAGATTGGGGAGGAGTGCTGAAATGAAATTTTAGCACATTTCTCAGAAAGCCGCGGGTCTGATGCAGTGCCGGAATTTCACTTCGGCCGGTCTGTGCTAAAATTTTATTTTAGCACTCCTCCTCCAAATTGGGGATTCTTAAATGAAAAAAAATGATCTTGCTTTATCGTCATTCAGGGTGCATAATTTCAAGGCTGTTCAAGATAGCGAAGCAATTCAATTTACCCCGCTGACTGCTTTCATCGGAAATAACGGTTCCGGAAAAAGCAGCATTGTCGAAGCGTTGGAAACATTACAAATATTGGCGGTCGAGGGAATTGACGCTGCCATGCAGGTCTGGCACGGTTTTGAATATGTTTGGAACAGAGCCGAACAACACGAACTCCAAAAAAATAAAGAACGGCCAGGATTAACCAATCCGATGATATTTGACATTCAGGGGGTAGGCAGAGAAGGGTCATTCAAAGCGCGTTTGGAGATCACGGCGACTCCGGATTTGAACAAAGTTTTTTTTGAGAACTATTACCATTATTCTGACGGCGAATTTACAAACGGATCAAAGCATATCATCAACGACAAAATTACAGATCCCGGATTAAAGGCATTTGTGGAAAACTGGCAGTTCATCGGACTTATTCCCCAATTTATGACAGAACCGGTTCCGCAGAAACGATCGTATGGCAAAATCAGGCTGGATAAAACCGGATTAAATATCGCCGAATATCTTCAGTCCATCCGTGACACAGATATTCAATCCTTTGACAGCATCATTGAAACTCTCAAAGTGGTTTTACCGTACCTCCTTGATCTGCAACCGGTCATTACCTCAGAATTGGAACGGAAAGTTTATCTAACCTTGTCAGAAAAGAACATTTCAGGAAAATTACCGGGGTGGCTGCTTTCCACAGGTACACTGCGAATCCTTTGCTTATTAGCTGTTTTGCATCATCCTGAGCCCCCTTCTGTCGTTATTATCGAAGAACTCGAAAACGGACTTGACCCGCGAACCGTTCATCTTCTGACAGATGAAATACGGTACTTTGTCGAGTCAGGCCGGGGACAGGTGATTCTTACCACCCATTCGCCTTACCTGCTTGACCTTCTGTCTCTTTCTCAAATTATTGTGACGGACAGAGACCATTCAGGTTCCCCTCAGTTTATTCGGCCGGCTTCAAAAAATGAATTAAAAGAATGGGCAGAACGGTTTTCACCCGGAAAACTCTACACAATGGGGGTTCTGACCGGAGCTGATGGATGAAGAAAATTGGTTTCATTTTTGAGTGCGGACCGGAAGGGCCTGATGTCAAAGTCTGCCGACATCTGATTCGGCAGTTGGATCCGACAATAATGTTTGTTCCCGGACCCTGAATAACAAAAAAATATTAATTGAACTCTGCGGACAAGTTGCAAAAGCATTGTTGAAGGAATGTGAAAAAGTGATTGTGATATGGGATTTGCATCCCCCTTGGCGTGATGAAAAGCCGTGTCGGCGTCAGGACAGGCAGAATATTTTTAACGCTTTGCAATCTGAAAATATTGACTTGAACCGAATATCACTTGTATGTATTTCTGAAGAGTTGGAAGCTTGGTTATTGGCTGATCACAGGGCAGTGAAAGAGATGATTGCCGAACGAAAACACCCGCATCCGGTCGGGAAAATTCCCAAATTCAAAAGACCGGATAAGATTCCCAAGCCCAAAACAAGACTTACCAAAATATTCAATCAGGAACTCGGTTCAAGACATCGTTATGTTGACTATCAACATGCAATTCTGATTGCTCAGAAGATAAATGACTTTGGTAAAATTAAAAATTCGGAATCGTTCCGAAGATTTGCTTTAAAAGTCACCGACATAGTTTTATAAATAAACTTTATCAGAATCCTTAAATAGCTTGGAGAACTTCCAAAAAAAACAGCGGATTCCAGTTTAATATCAGAAGATTTTAACGGAGAAAATAAATAATGAGCCACTCCATTTTGGACGCCATCGGCAACACCCCGTTAATCGAAATAAAGAAACTCAGCCCGAACCCGAATGTGAAAATTCTGGCAAAGCTGGAATATATGAATCCGGGCGGATCCATAAAGGACAGGGCTGCCCTTTTTATGATCAAAGCCGGTGAAAAATCCGGTGAGCTGACCCATGACAAAACAGTGCTTGAGGCCACCAGCGGCAACACCGGCATCGGTCTCGCCCTGGTCTGCGCGATAAAAGGCTACAAACTCCTGTTAGCCATGTCCGAGGCAGCGAGCATTGAACGGCAGAAAATACTGAAGGCACGCGGGGCAGAAATTCTGCTGACCCCGGGCCGTCTCGGCACAGACGGTGCCATTGAAGAGGTCTATCGCATGGCCCGTGAAAATCCCAAAGCCTATTTTATGACAGACCAGTTCAACAACGAAGCCAACTGGCAGGCCCATTATCACGGCACAGCCAGGGAAATATGGGAGCAGACCGGAGGCCGGGTTTCCATGGCGGTCGCCACCATGGGGACGACCGGCACAGTGGTAGGGATTTCAAAGAGGCTGAAAGAATACAATCCCGATATCAGGATCGTGGGGGTTGAACCCTATCTGGGGCATAAGCTTCAGGGACTGAAAAACATGAGGGAATCTTACTGCCCTGAGATTTATGATAAAAACCGCTTGGATAAAAAGGTGAATATTGATGACGAAGAAGCCTTTGAAATGACCCGGCGTCTTGCCAGGGAAGAGGGCCTTTTTGTCGGCATGAGCAGCGGCGCGGCCATGACGATTGCCCGGAAAGAGGCCCGGAACATGGCTGAGGGGACGATTGCCGTCATATTCCCGGACGGTGGGGAGCGCTATCTGAGCACACCCCTCTTTATTGTTCGGGAAAAGATTGACCTGAAACTGTTCAACACCATGAGCCGGACCAAAGAGCCGTTTGAACCGATGCAGCCGGGCAAGGTTTCCATATACACATGCGGGCCTGCCGCGCACGCGAGACTGCGTCCGGGAGAATACCGGCAATTTGTCTTTTCCGATCTGCTGTGCCGGTATCTTGAATACCGCGGGTATTCCGTCAACCACATCTTAAACATCACGGACTTGGACGATAAGACCATCAGCGGCTCCGAAAAAGCGGGCATGGAACTTTCCGAATTCACAGAAAAGCTCATTGAGTCGTTTCAGAACGACATGGCCCTTCTGGGAATCAAACCTGCTGCAAAATACCCCAGAGCAAGCGAGCATGTCAAAGATATGGTCGCGCTGGCGGAAAGACTGGTGAAAAAGGGATTCGCTTATGAGAAACTCCGGTCTCTGTATTTTGATATTTCCCGATTTGCCGAATACGGCAGATTATCCGGTATTGACCTTGACAAAATAAAACTCGGCGCGACGGTTGATCTGGATGAATATGAAAAGGACAACCCCCGGGATTTCACCCTGCTCAAAAGAACCCGGCTTTCAGAACTGAAACGGGGGATATATGTCAAGACGGACTGGGGAAATGTGCGGCCCTCCTGGCATATTCAGGGAACGGCCATGGCCATGAAATACCTCGGCGAGAGTTTTGACATTCATACCAGTGCGCGTGAACTGATGTTTCCCCATAATGAAAATGAGATCGCCATTGCAACAGCCCTGACCGGAAAGCCTCTGGCCAAATACTGGGTCCATTGTGACCGGGTGCTGGTCAACGGTAAGAAGATGGATGAAAACGGAACCCGGCTGACCCTTCAGGAACTGACGGAAAAGGGGTATTCCGGCAGGGATATCCGATACTGGCTCATTTCAAGCCATTACAGAAAACCGCTTGCATTTTCCACGGAAAGATTGGATTATGCCAAAAAATCTCTGAAAAGACTGGATACCTGCATCCGCACCTTAAATGAAAATCGAACCGTCCGGGATTCCAAAATCCAAAATCCCGAGCTGGATCAGTTGCTGTATGATATCAGACAGGGATTTATCCAAGCCATGGATGATGATCTGAATATTTCAGCGGCGTTGGCCTCCATATTCGGAAATATCAGGAAGATAAATATTTTAACCTTGGAGAAAAAGATTGACGCGGATGGCGCGCTGAAAATCATTGACGTGTTCCGCAATATCGACTCTGTGCTGAAAATATTCGATTTCGGCGACAAATTTTCTGATCCGAAGATTCAGAATCTGATAAAGGAAAGGGAAAAAGCCAGGGCGCAGAAAAACTGGGAGCTTTCGGATAAGATTCGTGAACAATTAAAAGTTCTCGGGGTTACGATAAGAGACAGGAAACTCTAAACTCTAAACTCTAAACTCTTGCTCTTGCTCTTGCTCTTGCTCCTGTATCCTAACTGAACGGACAAGATTAAGAGCAAGAGCAAGATTAAGAGCAAGATTAAGAGCAAGATTAAGAGCAAGATTAAGAGCAAGATTAAGAGCAAGATTAAGAGCAAGATTTTTGAAGGAAAAAACAGATGAAACCGATATATTTCCCATTTACTTATGTTTCCGAACCGGTTGCAGAAGCATTGGCCTCATGCTTCAGACAAACGGTCATTTATCAGCCTTCACTCCGGAAATTGCCTGAAAAAATGCAGAAACGGGTGAAAAACGGCCTTTTCGACATCCGTACACCCGTCAGAGGTGATGAGGAGAAACTGGATGCAATTATAAAGGATTACAGAAACTGGGCGGAAATTCACCAAGGAAGTGAAAAAGCCTTCTTCAAAACACAGGGGAACACAATCCCTTTTTTTGATGAAACATCTGCCCGGCAAATCGTGACAGATATCAGGCAACAGGCAACAGGCAGACAGCAGGCAGAACCCGAAACACCGGACCCGCTTCTTAACGCCAGAATATTCCTCTGCATGGCCCATGAATTTGACATGCAAAACCGGGAATTGGAGGATGATCTTGCATCCTTTGATGAAATGGAGCAGGACCTTATGAAAAATTTGAAGGGGGAATCCGAAATCCGGAATTTGAAATCCGAAATCCGAAATTCGGATGATCCCGGAATTTATATGACAGCAGAACGGATAAACTCATGGGTTCATCTTATGGGGCATGATCCGGAAAGATCGGGAATGTTTGTCACCAGCAGCAGGTCTGTTTTTGAGGACCTGACTGACAAAGCCCCGACCACAGAAAAGATTTTTCATTTTGATTCAATACCGATCTGTGAAAGCGGTATGGATGAAAAATTCGGTTTTTGGCAGGACAGCCTGACGGAACGCCTTCAGATGCTTGCTGAAAGTGCCTGGCCCGTATCAGCAGAGGAGATTTCCCTTAAAGCTCCCGAGGATAACGGATGTGACAGAAGCGTTTCATTAACTGTCTGTCTTGTGCCGGAAACACCGGATGAGTTTTTTAACCATTACGTTGAACATGAACGATTTCAGACAGGGGAGTATAAAAATACGCTTCTGGGGTTTGTAAGTTTTAAGGGTTAAGGAGTTAAGGGTTAAAGGTTAAGGGAGTTAAGTGTTAAGTGTTAAGACCGGAAATCCTTAACCCTTAACCCTTAACCCTTAACTCCCTTAACCCTTACCCCTTTGATATTAATTTGGAAAAGGCTTGACTCCCTTTATTAATCTGGTATAAGGGCAACAATTAATTTTGAAAATACGGTGATAAGACAACCTTTAGGATAGTTCCTAAAAATATATAAAAATATTTCAACCGTCGGCATCCTTCATTTTGCCTGAAAAGTAGTTTACACTTCAGATGAATTGAAAAGTTCGTAGTTCCGCCTGAACGCCGGAACTACAAACTGAAAAGTGTAAACCCATAAATGAAGGATGCCAATTTTATGTTTTTATACAAAAGATATAAACGGATTTAATACAGCATTAACAGAATTGTGGTTTCAGTATTATGTTTCGGAAACAGGCAGCTCCTGATGAGTACCCGATCTTATGTTTTCAAACATCGGATTTCCCGGTTTTCAGAATGTCGGAAAACTTTTGTCCGAGTACTTAC
This sequence comes from Desulfobacterales bacterium HSG2, assembly GCA_030378035.1. Classification (GTDB taxonomy): domain Bacteria; phylum Desulfobacterota; class Desulfobacteria; order Desulfobacterales; family 4be13; genus JAUCGI01. Next base: position 10,878 of record JAUCGI010000021.1, on the reverse strand, counting down.
AATGTGAGCCGGAATATGTAGCGATCAGATTCGGATTTGTCATGATGCGGAAATTGCAGAGGATAAAATTATCCCTGTTTGCCGTTCCGACGGATTTCCAAGGTCCGGCTTTTTCCAAGCCGGATGCAGGGACAAACCTTAATCTGACGGCTATGTTTATAAACTTTGTTTCGGAAACTTCTGAGAAATTGCAACTTACATGTAATTATAATAGATTAATTTTATTAAGAAAGGAGATTGTTCAGATGGCTTTTATCCCTGAAGTTGATCAAGCAAAATGTGTAGGATGTGAGGAATGTGTGGATGTGTGTCCTGTCGAGGTATTCGAGATGCAGGATGAAAAATCCGTTCCTGTGAATGCCGACGAATGTCTCGGCTGTGAAAGCTGCATCGAAGTTTGTGAAGAAGACGCGATTACCGTCGAGGAAACATAATCGGCTTCAAGTTTGCGTGTTCCCTGCCCCTTTTTTACAAAAAGGGACAGGGAGCAACGTCATCCTGCCCGGTGAGTTGCTACTTTTTTCCTTCCGTACCATCCTTAATTATCACACACAAGGGGAGCCTTTGAAATTACATAGTCACAAGAACATCAGAACCGGAGCGGAGATCGGCTTCAGAATTTTCAAAAAGTCATTTTTCAGCAATTCAAAGCCGTTATAGTTACAACAATGTCAGAACGGGAGCAGAACGATTTCAGAATTTTCAAAAAGTCATTTTTCAGTAATTCAAAGTCATAACAGGTAAGATGTATCATATTTTTTCCATTTATCTTTGAAAGGGCCTGCATCGCCAAAAAGCGTCTTATCCTAAGTGTGAACCAGCTTTCAGGCAGATTACAGACTTTGGAAGTTAAATCGCAAACTGTTCTGATTTTAGGATGTTTTTGAAAATAATCGACAAAGAAATCGGATAACTTCAAATATTCTTCGATGATGACATGAATGATAACTTCGTTGTCTGCTTTTATAACAAGTGATGGCATAATAGTATTGTCCGCTTCTGGTTTTGTATGCAAAAGCAATCGCCCTGTTCGGTAAGGCACGGCAATGGCATAATAGTATTGTCCGCTTCTGGTTTTGTATGCAAAAGCAATCGCCCTGTTCAGTAAGGCACGGTAATGAACAAGTTTTTCCGAATTCTGGTTATGCTAAGGATCAAGCCGACAACTGGCGGCTTCAGAAAATTGAAGATCGAGTTTATGTTAACTCTGAAGACAGATCAATTAGGTGGAGAGAGTATTTTGGGATGCAAAATGAAGTATCCGGCTCGGATATTTTCAGAAACAAATCCGAATTGCGGATTTGCAGAAGGCGCAAAAAAGCAGGCTTTGTACTCCGTCTCCAATCCGCGGTGAAATTATTCCCTCTGCAAGATTCCAAAGCGGTCTGTCTGAAAGTAGCATTTTCCTACCGAAAATTACGCTTTTCACCCCATTGATTTTCCCCTCTGTTTTTGAAACAAATTACTAATCAACATTCACTAAACATAACGCAGGAAGGAGCGGTCCGGTGAAAAAATCGTTGCTTTTGGTAGCAATACTCGTATTCAGAATATCCGGGACGGCTGATGCCATTCCCATTGGTGGGCAAATACATGGTATCGGCAGTTGGAATATCGAATCTCAGCGACATCTTGCGAAAACATTTGCTTATGGTGTCGGAGGTCCGCTCGATCATATCGATTTGTTTGCGGATGCATGGGAAGGTTTCCCGAATTATCCTTCCACGTTTTCGCTCGTCGGTATTGTTGACGGATCTGTCCTAAGCTGCAAAGAAACTGTCTCAGACCCCGCATCAGATTTTGCCGCGATGATTCTTTTGGGTGTCGCTTTAATCGCCCTTGCAAGATTTGGAAAAAAGATTCTGACCTCGTTTTCAGTTCTGCAATCAGCCGGCAAATTGTCCTGACCAATTCTCAAAACAAGGGAGGCAATGGATTGCTGAAAGTTTCTTCCTTCAATTCGCAGTCTCGCCAGCCTCTCAGGATTAATTCCTCACAGATAATATAAAGCAACTATGGTTAAAACCATGTACCGGCCAAGAGTTTTCCAGGATGTCACACGCCGCAAAAGGCACAAAGAAAAGGCGCGAAGAGGAGATATCTTTTCCTGATAAAAATTTATAGTGATAAAAAAAATGACAAATTAAAAAATTTATGGTAGATTTTTTGATAATTCAGAGTTGATAATGTAAATTAATTCTACGAATAATTGGCATCCCGGGCTCGGGGCTGGACACAGGAATCCTTAACTCTTAACTCTTAACCACTTAACCCTCGGATGCCGACAGATTTGATCGCTGTCAGAACAGAAACCAGGTTTTTTGTAAAAATCCGGTTTCTTTGGACAATATTTTTATGGTAATCGGATTTTCAGCAGATCCGAAACTTTGATTAAGACCGTGCCTGTCATTCCGGCCGAAACCTGACGTTTTTTATCAGGGACCTGTCCCCCGATAAAAAACGACAGGTCCCGATAAAAACGTCAGGTCCCGATAAAAAATGTCAGGGAGAGCTTTGAGCCGGAATCCGCCGTCTTTTCAGGCTGTGGCCAAAAAACTTTCATATCTGCTGATTTTGGTTTTTCATGGTATGAAATCTGCATTCTCGATATAAACGGTTACTCTCTGCGGTCTGATTCGAGCCGTATGCAGAAATCGTGCTTGGAAAACCGGAATTTGATCACCATGCCATGAAAATACGATTCAGGCTTCCGAAGTTTTGGAAACTTCGGGAGTCTTTGCCCGATTTCAACTCCGGGTGAGCGTATCGTTCATGGAAGTTTCTTAAAGTCTGTATAAGTGCGCGGACAAAAGTTTTCTGACATTTTCTGTTACGGTCAAATGCTGAAAAAATTATGTCCGGTATTTATAATAAAAAGGAGGAAATCGTGAATGTCACTTTGAGAATCGAACAGGGACCCGAGAAAGGCAAGACCTTTGAATTTACCGAGCCGGATACGTTTCTGGTGGGACGCGGCACAGAAGCGCATTTCAGACTGAGCAAAGAAGACAGATATGTGTCACGCAAGCATTTCATGCTCGAAGTGGCCCCGCCCAAATGTTATATCAGAGATTTCGGTAGCAGCAACGGCACCAAAGTCAACAGAAAAAAAGTCAGCAGAACCGAACTGAAAGCCGGGGACATCATAAAAGTGGGCATGACGGAAATCAAGGTTGACCTGAACGCGGACGAGGATGAGGGAGAACTCCTGTGGTGGGACGAGGATGAAGACATAACTCTTGAGTTTCAGAAAGAGAAAAAATCCGAACCGGAATTTCCGGCCGCATGTTCCGAGTGCCTGGCAGACCTTTCCGACAGAGCCAATTCGGACGGCAGAGCTTATGAACTGAAAGAGGCCGCATATTTGTGCGATGACTGTTTTGAAATGCGGAAAATTCCCACCGCCGTGGAGGGGATAGACGATTACCAGACGATTCAGGAAATAGGGGGAGGCAGCACAGGCGTACTCTATGCGACACTCCACAAAACAACAGGCAGACTGGTCGCATTAAAAATGATATTCATAGAAGATGCGCGTGGAAAAGCCCGGACCCGATTTTCACGCGGAATGCGGGCTATGGAAAAAATGGTTCATCCGAATGTTGCCCTGCTTCTCTCCCAGGGAATATATAAGGGAGGCAATTACCTGATTTCAGAATTTCTGGAGGGAGGGAATGCTCGCCAGCTCATCACAGAAAAATGCAAGGGGCCTGTACCGCACAAGCTTGCATGCAAGGTGATCACAGACATCCTCAGCGGACTTGAATATCTTCATCAGAGCGATCATGTCCATCGCGCCATAAAACCGACGAATATCCTCTTAACCCAGAGCAGCAAAGACTTTGTGGGGACAGCCAAGCTGGGGGACTGCGGACTGGCCAAGTGTTATTCCGATGCCGGAGGCTCAACCATCACAGAGCAGGGTGAGGCATCTGACACGGTGATCTACATGGCGCCGGAGCAGATCCTGGATTTCAGAAACGTGAAAGCGGCTGCGGATACCTATTCGGCAGGCATGACGTTTTACGAACTCCTTACGGCAGAGCTTCCCTTTGAGAAAAAATCAAAGGATCCGGTTCTGATCGTCTTGGAAGATCAGCCAGTTCCTCTTAACGATAAAAATCCGGAGGTCCCGAAAGCTTTGGCAGAGGTTGTGGACAGATCTCTCCGGAAAGATGTGAAAGAGAGATTCAGTTCCGCAACTGAGTTTCGAGAGGAAATCGAAAAGGTGATGCAGTCTGACTGAAGAAACCATGATCCGAATTGAAAAACTGAGTAAATATCACAAAAATATTCACGCCCTGAAAGAGGTGAGTCTTCGTGTGGCTGAAGGAGAACTCTTTTCCCATCCGGGACCCACGGTGCCCCGCGTGGCTGAAGGAGAACTCTTTGCCTGTCCGGAATTCTGCTCGGTCTGACAAAGCTTTCCTCATGAGATGCGTATCTGAACGAACGCCAAGCCAAAAGACAGAGCGGACTGGTTCCCCAGTCCGCCAACTTGGATCAGAAGCTCATTTTCTTCCTCCCGCTTATCCGGCACCGCCGTATGAGACCGGCAATCTCGCCCTGAAGCAGAGGCTTTGCAATGTATTCAACTGTGTGAGCAGGGCAAAGGACTGATAAAATCAGTTGATCCTCTGATCCGGCACCGCCGTATGAGACCGGCAATCTCGCCCTGAAGCCAGAGGCTTTGCAATGTATTCAACTGTGTGAGCAGGGCAAAGGACTGATAAAATCAGTTGTTCCTCTGATCCAGCACCCGCCGTATGAGACCGGCAATCTCGCCCTGAAGCCAGAGGCTTTGCAATGTCTTCAACTGTGTGAGCAGGGCAAAGGACTGATAAAATCAGTTGATCCTCTGATCCAGCACCGCCGTATGAGACCGGCAATCTCGCCTGAAGCCAGAGCTTTGCAATGTATTCAACTGTGTGAGCAGGGCAAAGGACTGATAAAATCAGCTATTCCTCTGATCCAGCACCCGCCGTATGAGACCGGCAATCTCGCCCTGAAGCAGAGGCTTTGCAACATATTCCCGAATGCCCATGGCTTTGGCTTTTTCCTCTGTGCTCCTTTCGCTGAATCCGGTACAAAGAATTATGGGAATATCAGGACGGAGGCGCATAATCTTTTCAGACAATTCCAGACCCGTCATCCCGGGCATGATCATATCTGTGATGACAAGATCAAAGTTTTCGGGTTCTCTGTTAAATGCTTCCAGCGCGGCCGAGACGGTGTTCCGGGCCGTGACATGATACCCCAGTTGTTCCAGCATCTGCTTTTCCATATGAACGGTCTGCTCTTCATCATCAACCACCAGGATACTTTCATCACCCCCCGGAAGCGACTTGTCAGACACAGCTTCCGGCGCGACAAAACCGGTGACCACCGGCAGATAAACATGGAATGCCGTTCCCTTTCCGGCTTCACTGTGAACAGTGATGAATCCGTTATGGTTTTTGACAATTGCATGAACTGCGGAAAGGCCGAGGCCGGTCCCCTGACCGATATCCTTTGTTGTGAAATACGGGTCAAAAACGCGCTCTGCAACCTCATTCGTCATGCCATGCCCGGTATCGCTCACAGTGAGTTTGAGATATGAACCGGCGGGTATATGAGACTGAAAGGCCGCGTTATCCGGACCGAATTCGATCTCCTTTAACGTCACTTCCAGAGTGCCGCCTTTTTCACGCATGGCAGAATAGGCATTCGTGCAAAGATTCATCATCACTTGGTGGATCTGTGTCGGGTCAGCCAGTACGGGACCGCATTTCCCGTCTATGTTCCGGTGTATCCCGATGTTCGCCGGCAGACTGGCCCTGAGAAGCTTCAGCACCTCTTTGATAAGGGGTTGGAGTTCCATCCGCTTTTGTTCCTTCTCACTCTGACGACAGAAAGTGAGAATCTGGCGGACCAGCTCTTTCGCACGTTTCGCTGCTTTGAGAACCTCCTCCAAATTACTTCGGGCCGAACTCTCCTCGGAGAGTTCCCTCATGGTCATCTGTGTATAACCGAAGATGGGAAAAAGGATATTGTTGAAGTCATGGGCAATGCCGCTGGCCAAGGTTCCGATGGCCTCCGTCTTCTGTGCCTGACGGAGCCGGTCACTTGTCTGCCTGTGGTCGGCTATCTCTTTTTTCAATCTTTCATTTGTCTTCTCCAACGCCCGGGTGCGCTCTTCAAGCTCTGCTGACCGCTTTCCGACTTCCGCCTCAAGATATTCACGATATTTTCGGTTCTCGACCAGCAGGGACGCCCGTTCCAAACATTTGCAAACCGAGTGTTCCAGGATCGCCATATCTTCTATCGGTTTGGTGATATAATCCCAGGCACCCAGCCGCAGCGCTTCGATGACATCCTGCAACACCCCTGTTCCTGAAACCACGATGATCGGAGTTTCCGGAGATTCCTTGGTCACAGCAGCCAGAACGTCCAAACCATCCACTTCCGGCATACGCAGATCAGCCAGAATGATGTCAGGCTTTTCACGTCGGAACACTTCCAGTCCGACACGGCCGTTCTCTGCTTTAAAAGCAATGAAACCGATGGTTTCCAAACAATCAGAAATACTTTCACATACGATAGGCTCATCGTCAATGACCAGGACAGTTATTTTTGATTCATTAGATATCATAACTTCATCTGATAAGAGGTGGTGGAGTCCCACAGAAATTTTTGAAAAATAGCCCGACAATTTGGCAATTGTGACCGAATAAGATTCCCATTTCAGAAGAGCCGATCTTTTGCTCTTCATCTTAATCTTGCTCCTAATCAAATGGAGCAGGAGCAAGGTTAAGAGCAAGATCGAAAACGGGAAAGTCATTGCCGGACTGCTCTGGTTTATCTGATAAGAGGTGGATGAGTTCCGCAGAGACTTCTGAAAACAGCCCGGCAATTCCTAATCGAATGGAGCAGGATTAAGAGCAAGATTAAGATTAAGAGCAAGAGCAAGAAAAATAGTCCTTATTGCTGAACTGCTCTGGTTTGTCTGATAAGCTCCCCTCTGACTTTCAGGTCAGTTCTTTCCTGAAAGAAAACCGCGGGCATATAAATTGTTTTCTTAGTAGAGATGGATGAGTCGCGCAGGGACTTCTGAAAACAGCCCGGCAATTTATTGTCGGGCTGTTCTGAGTTTCCGAGTGTCACCGACGCGGATGGTCACATTCTGGGAATCAAAATATTCCAGCAGCGGTATCAGATATTTGCGGGACACTTTGGCAATATCTTTGAATTGCGGCGTTGTCATCTCTCCGTCGGATAAAAGAAAATCGATCATTCTGTTCTTCAGTTCGTTCACCGCGTCCTTGCAGAAATAAAGATCTTCTTTTGCCTTGACAATCTTTCCCTCATCAATCAGGAGCATCAGCACATCTTTGGCCCGGTCAGGTTCAATATCAAGCGTTTTGCCGAGTTCCCTGAAATAAGGGGGAGTCAGTCCGCCTCTGACATACGCCTTTAATATTTTTTCCCTGACATCCGCCTGGTCAGTACCTAGGGAAACCTTATGTGTTGCAAGGCGAATCGTATCCTCTTCCTGAACGACCTCCTTGTTTTTGATCATCTGGTTGAGCATCAGGTTGAAAAGCTTGGGCCCCATGACAGACGGGAGCCTGGATTTAAGTTCTTCCTTGGACATGCCCGGTTTTAGGGGATGGGTCTTGTGATATCCGTCAAGATAATCGGATAGTTTTTCTTTGAGCTTTCCGAAATTGTTATGGTGAATATAAATCCGTTTTTCCTTGTCCGTCCGAATCAGCGTCTTGTCAGACAAAAGTTTTTGGATGGTCTGATCCAGTTGCTTTTCCGGCATGTTTGCCATTATCCTCAGTTCGGAAAAGGATACTCCCCGGTAACCGGACGCGTCAATGTGATAGGAAATAATCTTTTCAGGGGGCTGGTCAACGAGTCCTTTTAATCCTTCAATCACCTGGGGCCTGAAACGCTTATGTTTCTGGGGAATCGGATTGATGACATGCCCGCCGGCAATGGTGCGCACCGGGGAATAACTGCGTATGACAAACCGGTCATCCCTTACAAGGGCGACAGGCGCGTCAAGCCGCAGTTGAGCCACCGTTGTTTCACCCGGGGAGAGTTCTTCTCTGTCAAGCAATATCAGGATGCCTAACATCTCGCCGGTTCCCGAATGAAATCTGACGCGGGTACGATTTTTTATGGCTTTTTTATTGCTCTTGAGGAAATGAAAGGAGACATCAATCATGTAACTCGGAATCAGGGCATTCGGATTTGACAGGACATCTCCCCGGTCAACAGATGTCTTTTCAAGCCCTTGGAAATTGACGGCCGTGCGCATTCCGGCTCTTGCTTCGTCAACGCTCTGGTTATGAACCTGGATTCCGCGGACTTTTGATGTGATCCCCGAAGGGTATATTATAATGGTATCACCCACCCGAACCCGTCCGGATATCAGTGTCCCGGTGATCACCGTGCCGAATCCCTTCATGGTGAAGACCCGATCAACAGGAAGGCGGAACAGGCCCGCGGATGTCCGCGCGGGGATCGCCGCGCTCAGATCATCAAGCGTTTTGACAAATTCCGGTATCCCTTCGCCTGTGACCGATGAGACCGGCACAACCGGTGCCCCTTCCAGAAATGTTCCCTGAACAAACTGGCTCACGTCATCTGAAACAAGTTCCAGCCATTCTTCATCTGCAAGATCAGTCTTGGTCAGAACCACAAGGCCGTATTTCACATCCAAAAGTGTGCAGATTTCCAGATGCTCCCGGGTCTGGGGCATCACCCCTTCGTCAGCAGCGATGACCATGGCGACGATATCAATTCCCGTGGCCCCCGCAACCATGTTTTTGACAAATTTTTCATGCCCGGGAACATCGACAATGCCGAGTCGCTGCCCGCTCGGAAGTTTCACGGATGCAAATCCGAGTTCAATGGTGATGCCGCGCAACTGCTCTTCCTTGAGTCTGTCCGTGTTGATACCGGTCACAGCCTTGATCAGCGCGGTCTTTCCGTGATCAATGTGTCCGGCTGTTCCAAGAATAATCTGTTTCAATGCTGGGTTTCCTTGCGATCAAACTAAAGTTGAAAGTTAAAGATTGAAAGCCTTATCACCGTTCACTATCTGATTTCCTGTTTCGCCAGTATTCCAAAACATAAGCCATCCCTACCATGAAAACGCCGAGTCCTGCAACATAAATCAGATTCACGTCGGGAAAGAAAAAACGGGTCAGAAAAACGGCAAAAACAGCGCCGAGAATTGCCCTGATTACAAAAATGTTAAATCTGCTCACAAAAATATTCCTTTTATAACGCCCATGCCTGTCATTCCTGCGAACGCAGGAATCCACTCTTGCCAACACCTGTCATTCCTGCGAACGCAGGAATCCACTCTTGCCGCCTGTCATTCCTGCCGCCACCTGTCATTCCTGCGAACGCAGGAATCCACTTTTGCCGACAACCAGCCACCTGTCATTCCAGCCACCTGTCATTCCTGCGAAAGCAGGAATCCACTTTTGCCGACAACCAGCCACCTGTCATTCCTGCCGCCTGTCATTCCTGCGAACGCAGGAATCCACTCTTGCCAACACCTGTCATTCCTGCGAACGCAGGAATCCACTCTTGCCGCCTGTCATTCCTGCCGCCACCTGTCATTCCTGCGAACGCAGGAATCC
>JAUCGI010000021.1:0-1135 GCA_030378035.1 Desulfobacterales bacterium HSG2 | reverse complement strand
CACTTTTGCCGACAACCAGCCACCTGTCATTCCAGCCACCTGTCATTCCTGCGAACGCAGGAATCCACTTTTGCCGACAACCAGCCACCTGTCATTCCTGCCGCCTGTCATTCCTGCGAACGCAGGAATCCACTTTTGCCGCCTTTTTCAGCCGCCCGTCATCCCAGCCACCTGCCGCCTGTCATTCCTGCGAACGCAGGAATCCACTTTTGCCGACAACCAGCCACCTGTCATTCCTGCCACCTGTCATTCCTGCGAACGCAGGAATCCACTTTTGCCGACAACCAGCCACCTGTCATTCCTGCCGCCTGTCATTCCTACAGGAATCCACTTTTGCCGACAACCGCCTTTTTCAGCCACCTGTCATTCCTGCGAACGCAGGAATCCACTTTTGCCGACAACCGTATTTTTCATCCACCTGTCACTTTTGCCAATAAAAGGGCAGTGGATTCCTGCTTCCGCAGAGAAAGTTGCACATCGCGTTTATAATCTGTTTTCCTGCTCCCGCAGAGAAAGTTGCACATCGCGTTTATAATCTGCTCGTTAACTTGACTGACAAATAGTATAATATAAGAGGCTCAGGGTCAATAATAATTTTTTTTTCAAAAACGTAAAAAAAGACTTGAAATGGATCAAATAACCTGATAAGAGTCTTTTTATCATTTGGGCAGATGTGAATTAGGAATCAGAAATTAGCAGGAAGCTGATTTTGAAGATTCATTTTATCTGTTTGTCAAATTATGGTGGGTGTAGCTCAGTTGGTAGAGCCCCGGATTGTGGATCCGGTAGTCGAGGGTTCAAGTCCCTTCATCCACCCCATCATTTCCCGCCTTTACGCGCCCGTAGCTCAGCTGGATAGAGCGCCGGACTTCGAATCCGTAGGTCGGGGGTTCGAATCCCTCCGGGCGTACCACTAAAATCAAGGTTTTGACAATATGACCCTAACCATGCCTCTGTGATTAGGGTACATATAGGGTACACTTTTCTGTAAAACGATTTTCCAAATCGTTCGGAACAGTTTGCAAAACTGTTCCGCGGGTCAGAAACATGGCATCCCTCATTTGTCAGTTTACACTTTTCTGTAGAACGATTTTCCAAATCGTTCGGAACAGTTTGCAAAACTGTTCCGCGGGTC
>JAUCGI010000152.1 GCA_030378035.1 Desulfobacterales bacterium HSG2 | reverse complement strand
AATAGATTAATATGTTGTACTTTTAAACAAAGTGTATAAAATATGAAAGGAGATTGAGGATATAATGTACGCTGTGGTAAATTCAGGCGGAAAGCAGTATAAAGTTCAGAAAGGTGAAATCCTCAGAGTTGAGAAAATTTCGGGACAAGAGGGCGATCCTGTTTCATTTGACAAGGTACTGATGTTTTCAGACGGTGAAAATGTCAGAATCGGTCAGCCGGTTCTTGAGGATGTGGCGGTCCGGGGCCGCATTGTGGAGCAGGGAAAGGCCCGGAAAATTATTGTTTTCAAATATAAAAGACGAAAAAGATATCGCCGGAAACAGGGGCATCGCCAGCAATATACGGCAGTCCGAATCGACAGTATCGGAAGTCCGGGAAGCGAGGAGCCGGAAGAGAAACCGGTGGCTTCCGAAATCGGAGAGCCGAAGGAATCAGAACAGAAAGCGCAGGCGATTTCTGACAGCGGGGAGCCGGAAGCGCGCACAGAAAGCGCGGAACTGGAACAGAAGCCCCAGGCCGATACAGAGGAGGGGAAATAATGGCACATAAAAAAGCAGGCGGCAGTTCGAAAAACGGCCGCGACAGTAACGGACAACGCCGGGGCGTCAAACGATATGGCGGGCAGAATGTAAGAGCCGGCAACATATTGGTACGCCAGTTGGGAACGAGGATACACCCCGGCGAAAACGTCGGAATGGGCAAGGATTATACCCTGTTTGCCAAGATTGACGGGGTTGTCGCTTACGAGCGACAGGGGCGTTCACGTAAAAAAGCGAGTGTTTATGCAGCGTGAAGTTTATTGATGAAGCAACAATTACCGTCCGGTCCGGGGACGGAGGCAGTGGCTGTGTCAGTTTCAGGCGTGACCGTTTTGTGGCGCGCGGCGGACCGGACGGCGGAGACGGGGGCAAGGGCGGTGATGTGATCCTGATGACCACATCCCGGAAGCGTACGCTGTACCATTTCCAATTCAAACGACAATTCAAAGCTCCGAGCGGCAGAAACGGCCAGGGCAAACAGAAGACCGGAAGGGACGGGGATGAACTCATCATCGAAATCCCTCCCGGAACGGTGGTCAGTGATGCCGACACAGGGCAGGTCTTAAAGGACTTTGTTCATCCTGATGAGACTTACATCGTTGCAAAAGGCGGCAGAGGCGGACAGGGGAACAAACGGTTTACCACATCAACCAACCGGGCGCCCCGGTTTGCCCAGCCAGGCGAACCGGGCGAGGGCCTGACGCTCAGGCTGGAACTCAAGCTGCTCGCGGATGTCGGGATTATCGGGCTTCCCAATGCCGGCAAATCGACACTTACCCGCGCAGTCTCTTCGGCCACTCCCGAGGTGGGGGCGTATCCGTTTACCACCCTTACGCCCAGTCTCGGCGTGGTTCAGACCGGGTGGGCGGAGCCGTTTGTGGTCGCGGACATACCCGGACTGATTGAAGGGGCGCATCAGGGTGCCGGTCTCGGCATCCGGTTTCTGCGTCATACCGAGCGGACCCGTATGCTGATTCATCTGATCGATGCGTCTGTCATTGATCCGGATAATCCCCTTGCCGCTTATGAGTCCATCAACAAAGAGCTCTCCCTGTACAGCGAAAAGCTGGCAGAGAAGCCTCAGATTGTGGTTCTGAACAAGCTGGATGTGGCCGAAGCCGATGAATTGGCAAAAGTTTTCAGAGCCGCGCTGAAAAAACATCCGGTTTTCAGAAGAAATCCGATCTGTCTCTCCATTTCTGCCATTGCAAGGGAGGGCATAGAGGAATTAAAGTCGGAGACCATTCAGTTATTGGACAGGCTAAATGAAAAGCAACAGAAAAACGTGCTTCGAGGTCGTAAAAAGGGCCGTCGTAAAGGTGGGAAGTAATGTGCTCACCAAAGACAGCGGACTGAATCTGGAAGCTGTCAATGCCATCAGCAGACAGATCTGCTGGCTGATTGATGGCGGAATAGAGGTTCTTTTTGTTTCTTCCGGGGCAATGGCCGCGGGGATAAAGAGGCTCGGTCTTCCCAAGAGACCGGATGAAATTCCCAAGCGACAGGCGACAGCGGCCGTGGGTCAGGCCGGCCTGATGCGGGAATATGAAAAGTCCTTTGAGCGGTATGACAAAAAGGTGGCCCAGCTCCTTCTGACCAGCGACGATCTGAGCAACCGGAAGAGATATCTGAACGCCAGGAACACCCTTCACACCTTGTTATCGTGGGGGGTGGTTCCCATTATCAACGAAAATGACACCGTTTCGGTGGAAGAGATCAAGTTCGGGGATAATGACAGTCTTTCGGCCATGATCACGCTTCTGATGGACGCGGATATTCTGATCAACCTTACGGATATTGACGGGCTTTATACCAAAGACCCGCGGACAAATCCGGACGCGGAGCTGATTCCGGTGGTATCCGCCATAGGGAAGCGTATTGAAAAGCTTGCAGGCGATATTCCGGGCGCGCTCGGTATCGGGGGAATGCTGACCAAGATAAAGGCGGCCAGAAAGGTGACCGCGGCCGGTATTCCCATGATCATCGCGCAAGGGGTAAAGCCGGATATCCTGGTCAATCTTTTTTCCGGAAAAGAGCATGGAACCTTTTTTGTGCCGAAAAAAGAAAAACTGCGAAACCGCAAATGCTGGATCGGCTTTAATCTGAAACCCAGAGGGCTTATCCGTATTGATGACGGCGCGGCAAGGGCTGTTCTCAGAGGAGGAAAGAGCCTTCTCCCCAGCGGCATTGTCGCGGTGGAAGGTGATTTCAAAGTAGGCGCTGCTGTGGAATTCAGAAACGGCAACAGCGAGGTTCTGGGGACCGGCTTGGTGAATTACAGTTCCGCGGACATACGCAAAATTATGGGACTTCAGACCAGAAAAATTAAAGACTGTCTGGGATACAAACCGTATGACGAAGTGATTCATCGGGATAATCTGGCTATCACGGGGGAGGTATAAGGGTTTAAGGGTTAAGGGGTTAAGGGTTAAGGGCCGGATGAGGTAACTCCTTAACCCTTGACGGCATAAGTGTAAACTTAGGGCTTAATCTTGCTCTTGCTCTTTATCTTTATCCTGATAAAGAGCAAGATAAAGATAAAGATAAAGATAAAGAGCAAGATAAAGATAAAGAGATTTGGAAATCTTTAAGTTTACACTTATGCCCTTGACGGGTGTAATTCACCGCTGTCGGTTGAACTGATTTTCAACAGGCTGAGATTACAAATGTCAGCAGGTTGCAAACCCGTTAAAATTTTTACCGACAGGCTTGAATTACACCCACCCTTGACCCTTACTCCTTAACCCTTAACATATTGAACCTCCCCGCGATTCAATTGATCAATTATCTGGTTTATCCTCTTTGGGCAATATTATTATTATTACCGCTTTTCAGAGCGGGCGAGTTGCTTTTTGACGCGGAGCATTTGCCAATATCTGTAAAACAGGTAGTTGCCATGGCAAACAGAGATTTCTGGGGAACCTTAATCTGTTGTGGGATACAATCGTTCATGCAATCGTAGTATGGTTTCTTACAGCACCGATTATAACTGCAATTTTTTATATTACAGTCTGACTCCTGTGTTACGCAAATTACTTTTCAAATCAAGTATCGCAGAAGAAATACACGATTCTGAAATCTGATTAATATCAGAGAATCAGAGAACCAATCAAAAAACAATACTTCGGACAATTTTTTATGATGTCACTTTGCATAACATCCATACCACAGCAGGAGGCGTTTTCCGTCATCCGGAAAGCAAAAAAGTTGACGAAATAAGAGATAAGCAACTTCAACAGGTTCTGGAATTATGTAAAGTTAGTCAGGGGTATCATTTATTATCGGAGATTTGAATGCGGGCCCCGGAGTATCAGATAGCAATTACCGCTTATTACTTCAAAACGGATTCATTGATACATTCCAACAAGTTTGTCAGAGAGATAACAGTTGTTCAAAAGTAACATGGGAGCCTGAAAATCCGCTCAACAGCACCACACCAAACTTCGCCTGCACAAAGAATCGATCATCTCTTAATACCTGAAACAGTTATTAATTCGATAGATATTGTTAAGGCTGAAATTATTTTTGATGAACCTGTGGTGGCGTTGCCAAGGGGATGTCGGGTTACATTATCTGATCATCATGGGCTTTTGGTTCGGCTGGCTAAGAAAAAATGCTGATTATAACGCCTTTTGGGGAACTTTGTTTTCAGATATCCCGCCCTGTCATTCCGGGCAAAAATGATAAAAATCGGCAGGATTTTTATCATTTTTGACCCGGAATCCACTAAAAGGCGTTATAATCAGAAAAAATGAAAGATAAAAAAAATGAAGGGAGAATGATGTTGAAGAAAGTCATGTTTTGCGGACTCTTGTTTTTTCTGCTTTCGGCAGATGTTTTCGCTGACCAAGCTGAGTGGATTGACAAATCCGACGCTTACAAGGCGGCTCAGATGATCAATCCGGGAATGGTTCTGAGAAAATATTGTATGCCATGCGGCGATTCTGCCTGGACGGAACTGGCTGTCAGACAGGTGAAAGTGAGAAATGTAAATGCTCAGAATTATGAGGTTTCTGTCAATGGGAAAGGAATTGACCTTGCATACACCTATATTGAAAAAGAGGGCAAATGGACGAATCTTGCCATGCTCGTGGGATTGGAAGTTTCAGGTGCCCCTGAATTCCTGGGTGAAAACAAGACACCTGCTCAGGAAAATAAGATTCATCCGACAGACAAATTCTTAGAGGAGTGCATGGTCAAAGATAGCACCACTATGGGTATGATGGATTGCATTAAGGAGGCGTATAAACTTTGGGATACCGAACTCAACAAGGTTTATAAGCAGCTCAGATCTGTGCTGAACCCGACTCAGAAAAAGGACCTGAAGACGGCTCAGTTGAAATGGATCAAGTATCGGGATTCGGAGTTCAAGCTTATTGACAGCATTTATTCTTCATTTGAAGGAACGATGTATATGCCTATGAATGCAGGCGAGCGGATGAAGATTGTGAAGAAGAGGACGTTGGAGCTCAGAGCGTATTTGGATTTGATAAAAGATCATTGATGAGGCTTGCCGAACGCAAGACCTGCGGTTGTCTGGCTTACCTACCTCTCGGAAGTTCAGGAACAAACAGATGAGGAGAAAGGCACGAATGCTTAAAATCAAAAAACTGAAACTCAGCAACTTCCGAGGCATAGATCACTTAACTCTCGATTTTCAGGAGCAGATCAACATCATCATCGGTGATAACGGTTCCGGAAAATCCGCCATACTCGATTGCCTTGCCATCATGCTGTTTCCTCTGCTCCAGAAGCTCTATGGAGAGATAGAAACAAAGTCTTTCTTTACTGAGCAGGATATTACCAATGGAAAAACAGAAACGCATAATGTGATATCTGTCTATTCTGATGATCTATGTAAAGAGGTGGAATGGCATCTGACAAAGAACAGAGAAGGAGAAGCGACGACAAATTCTGAGATACCGGAAATCGAAACCGAGAATCCGTCTCTGATTATTCATTATCCTGTAAATCGTGCTGTTTTCGACATACCTGTCAACATCAGAATCGAAGATGTTTTTAACAAAGATGCCGCTTATGATCAGGTTTTCAGAGGTAAATTTACGGATTTTAAACTCTTTTTTAAATGGTTCCGATATTGCGAGGATATTGAAAATGAAATTCGGGTGGATGATCATAAACATCGGGACCGTCAATTGGAAGCAGTGAGAAAGGCAACAGAGCGACTTTTGCCCGGGTTTACAGAATTACGGGTTAGACGTTCACCGCTCCGAATGACTGTTCGGAAGGATGATGAAGAGCTTATTGTGGATCAGTTGTCTGACGGGGAAAAATGTCTTCTGGCTTTGGTCGGGGATTTGGCTTGGCGTCTGGCCGTTCTGAACGATAAGAAGAGTGATCCGCTGGAAGGAAGCGCGGTGGTATTAATTGACGAAGTTGACCTTCATCTCCACCCCGCATGGCAACGGGAAATTGTGCCCGCTCTGACCCGGACTTTTCCGAATTGTCAGTTTGTCCTGACAACACATTCTCCCCAGATTCTCAGCCATGTCAGACCGGAAAATATTTTTGGGCTGAAGCGGGGGATGAATAATCGGATAGAGATGTTTCAACCGGAAGCAGCTTACGGCCTGGATTCCAACCGCATATTGGAAGACATGATGGGGGTGCCCGAACGGCCTCGTTTAATCAAAGAGGAGTTATCGAAATTATTCCTGAGCATAAATGAGGGAAAACTGGATGAAGCAAAAAAAAAGATGACCGATCTTATGCAGAATATCGGATACGATCCTGAATTGGTTAAAGCCGAAACCATCATTCGCCGGAAAGAAATCATCGGAAGATGAAGTTTATAACCAAACAGAAAGAACCGGCAGAATTCAGGGAATGGAAAGAACTGGCCTGCGAAGACTGGCAACCGGATTGGGATAATCTGGCCGGGATACCTAAAAACAAACTTCATAAAGCCCTTCTCGCGGAGCAGGGACACATCTGCTGTTATTGCAACCGGCTTATTGATGAAACGGACAGTCATATTGAACATTTGGTCCCGCGGAGTCAGGATTCGGAAAAAGAACTTGATTACAACAACATGCTCGCTTCGTGTCAGAGAAGATTAAAGCCAAAAGAACCTCGCCATTGCGGAGCACTGAAAGATGAGTGGTATGATACGGCATTGATGGTTTCACCCCTGCAAGAAGACTGTGAAACTCGGTTCCTGTTCATCGAAAATGGTGACATGCTCCCGGCTTCGGAAGCTGATCCCGCCGCTCAGGCGACCATTGAAAAACTCGGGCTGAATATTGACAAATTGCGGGCAATGCGAAGTAAGGCCATTGACAGCATTATTGATGTATTAGATGGTCTGACTTCGGAAGAGATAAAAGCCTGGATAGCCGGCTTGCAAAAGAAAAATTCAGAAGGCCGTTTTGAGCCATTCTGTCAGACGCTTATACAAATCTTACAATCTTATACAAGGGGGATAAGGTAAAAAATGTCTATCGAATCAACCATCACAGAAATGGCAAAAGCCGCAAGGGCCGCCTCCGTAAAAATGGCAAGATGCCCTTCAGAGAAAAAGAACGGAGTTCTGCTGAAAATCGCCGACAAAATCGGGCAAAAGGCCTCCCACATACAGAATGAAAACGAAAAAGATCTCGCTCTTGCAAAAGAGAAGGGCCTTTCCGATGCCATGATCGACCGCCTCACCATAAAAGATGCAACCATCCAATCCATGGCTGACGGACTCAGAGAAGTGGTGCAGTTGGAAGATCCGGTCGGCGCAATCGCCAAAACATGGAGAAGACCCAACGGTCTGGAAGTCTCCCGCATGCGTATCCCGCTGGGAGTCATCGGCATCATTTACGAATCCAGGCCCAATGTCACCATAGACGCGGCAGGACTCTGTTTCAAGGCAGGAAACGCCGTCATCCTTCGCGGCGGTTCCGAAGCACTGAACTCCAATCAGGCCCTTGCCGGCGTTGTGGCCGAAGCTCTCCGTGAAACCGGTCTTCCCGAGAAAGCGGTCCAGGTTGTGCCTGTCCGGGACCGGGAGGCGGTGAATCTTCTGCTCAGCCAGGAGGAATACATCGACCTGATCATTCCCCGGGGAGGCGAGGGACTGATCCGTTTCGTGGTGGAAAATTCGAAGATACCCGTCCTGAAGCATTACAAAGGCGTGTGCCATGTATATGTTGATGACGGCGCGGACCTTGAAATGGCCGAGAATATCTGCTTCAATTCAAAGGTGCAGCGTCCGGGCGTATGCAATGCCATGGAAACGCTGCTTGTCCATCGCCTGATCGCGCCGGCTTTTTTACCTGCAATGGCGAACCATTTTTCCGAAGCCGGCGTCGAACTCAGAGGATGCCCTGATACCTGGCGTATCTTGCCAAAAATAACAGAAGCCGCTGAAGAGGACTGGCCAGCCGAATACCTCGATCTTATCCTCGCGATAAAAGTGGTCAAAAATATGGCCGATGCGGTCACACATATCGAAACTTATGGTTCCAACCACACCGAAGCCATCGTCACCTCGGATTACGAACGGGCCAGGCGGTTTGTCCGTGAAATCGATTCCTCTGTGGTCCTTGTTAATGCATCCACACGGTTTAACGACGGCGGGCAGCTCGGACTGGGCGCTGAGATCGGCATCAGCACCTCCAAACTTCACGCGTTCGGCCCCATGGGCGTGGAAGAACTGACCACAACCAAATTCGTCGTCCTCGGTGACGGGCAGATAAGGAACGGTTGACGGTTTCCAGTTGACAGTTTCCGGTTGACAGTTTCCGGTCAACCGTCAACCGTCAACTGTCAACTGTCAACCGTCAACCGTCAACCGTCAACCGTCAACCGTCAACCGTCAACCGTCAACCGTCAACCGTCAACCGTCAACCGTCAACCGTCAACTGACTATGAAACGCATCGGACTATTCGGCGGCACATTTAATCCAATTCATCTCGGACATCTTCGGGCGGCTCAGGAAGTGCGGGAGGGCTTTTCCTTGGAAGAGATTTATCTTATTCCGTCCGCGCTTCCGCCGCATAAGGCGCCCGAAGGCATTGCCGAGGCTGAGGCTCGTCTTGAGATGATCCGTCTCGCGGTTTCAGACTGCACAGGTTTTACAGTTTCCAATGTTGAGCTGATGCGTTCAGGGCCTTCCTATACCATTGATACGGTTCATCATTTCAAGTCCCTTCTGCCTCGGGACGTCGAGCGGTATTTTATTGTGGGTGTTGATGCATTCCTTGAAATAAATCTCTGGAAATCTTACAAGGCGCTTTTTCTCTCGATTCCGTTTATCGTAATGACCCGGCCGGGATATCACAGGGAACGGAATCGGAGCGTGGAATCCCTCGGCGATTTTCTGAAATCCCGAATATCCGACAGGTATCAGTATTCGGCTTCACAATCCTGTTTTGTCCATGTGGAAAAACAGCCGGTTTACATATTTGAAGCGGATTTTCTCGACATTTCATCAACAGAAATTCGCAAACGAATTAAAGAAGGCCGATCCATTCGGTCTTATGTTCCTGAAAAGGTGGAAGATTTTATCAAAAAAAAAGGACTTTTTTATGACATATCAGATTGATCCATCTCTTGACCTTTATAGTAAAGCTGTTCTGGGAAAAAAAGCTTTCAATGTTGTGGCATTTGATGTTCATGAACTGACGTCCATCGCGGATGTCTTTATTATATGCAGCGGACGTTCAAACCGTCAGGTTACGGCAATTGCGGAATCTATTCAGACAGTGCTGAAAAAAAGCCAGATTAAGCCGTTGAGCGTCGAAGGTGAAAAAGAGGGGCAATGGGTGCTGCTTGATTACGGCCATGTCATTATCCATGTTTTTTATGAATCGGTGCGAAAATTCTATGATCTGGAAGGGCTTTGGGCAGACGCAAAACAGATAAAGACCGAGAGCATGATCTCCCAGACTCAGACCGAAGACTGGGAAGATGAGGAAGATGAAGATTTTGAAGAAGAGGAATTTGAAACAGTGATATTATGACATCCGAAGTTTCAATTAGAAACTTCGGATGTCTGAGACGGGCAAATTCGAGCGGTTTACCGACGGATTATTGATACGGAGGGAGTAAATCAGAGGATTTTTAATCTGTTGAATCTGATTTTTTGCCCATCCAGAATGCAACTCCTAATATTCCCGCCAATGATACACCCCCTATGACAAGGAGCACAGGTGTCGCCATTAATGCTTTTGAGATAGTGACGACAGCGGTTTTGAAAGAGCCTGAACCGACCACCGCCTTAGCGGGAGCCGCTGTTTTTGCCGCTAGGGCTGCGGGAGCGGCCGCCGTTGTTTTTGCCGTCGCTATTTTTGCCGACCCTGCCGCTACAGACGGGTCTATGGGCGGCACGGCCGCTACGGTTGCGGGAGCGGCCGCCGCTGTTTTTGCCGCCCCTGCCGGAGCCGCCGCTATTTTTGTCCCCCCTGTCGCTACAGACGGATCAACGGGCGGAGCGGCTGCTACAGTTGCGGGAGCGACTGCCGCTGTTTTTGCCGCCCCTGCCGGAGCCGCCGCTTTTGCCCCTGCCGCTACAGACGGATCAACGGGCGGAGCGGCTGCGGCTGCCGGCGCGGCTGCCCCTGTTTTTGCCGCTCCTGCCGGCGCGGC
>JAUCGI010000151.1 GCA_030378035.1 Desulfobacterales bacterium HSG2 | reverse complement strand
CCGGCAACCGACAACCGATAACTGACAACTGACGAATGACTGAAAAAATTTTGCCATGGTTTGTCCTGAAAAGTGTTCCGGGAATCGGGAATCATTATTTCAAGCGGCTCTTTGACCGGTTCAGGTCACCGAAACGGGTTTTCGAGGCGTCTTATGATGAACTTCTCGAGGTTGACGGCATATCTCACCGGCTTGCTGCTGCCATTCAGCAGCATAAAATACCGGATCAGGTCAGAAAGGAGATCGATCTTGCTGCTCGGAAAGGCTATGAGATAGTCACCATGGCGGATTCGGTTTATCCGCCTCTTCTGCTTCAGACGCCGGACCCGCCGCCTTTTTTGTATGTTTACGGGAATTTCGGCAATTCCGCAAAGAGCATCGCTGTTGTCGGATCCAGGAATGCAACCCGGTATGGCATTTCCACAACGATCCGTTTGTGCTCGGATCTGGCCTCCCTCAACATTGTGGTGGTCAGCGGAATGGCCAGAGGCGTCGATACCGCGGCTCATGACGGAGCGATTATGGCCAGGGGAAAAACCATTGCTGTTCTGGGAAGCGGTTTGGAGCGGATTTACCCCGCAGAAAATCGGAAACTCTTTCATGAGATTGCCGAAAACGGCGCGGTGGTTTCGGAATTTCATCTGACCGCGCCGCCCGAGGCCCATCATTTTCCCATACGGAACAGGATCATCAGCGGCATATCATTGGGAACCGTTGTTGTGGAAGCAAGCCGAAAAAGCGGGGCCCTCATTACGGCGCGTTTTGCCGCGGAACAGGGCCGGGAAGTATTTGCAATACCGGGAAACATTCATTCGTTTAAGAGTATCGGAACCCATAATCTGATAAAGCAGGGTGCCAAGCTGATTGTAAATGTGCAGGATATCATAGATGAACTTCCGCATGTCATACGGTCCCGTATGGCGGACTCGGATATGGACCAGAGTAAGATACTGGAAAAACTCCCGCCGCTGTCATCGGAAGAATCCCTGGTATTAAAGGCACTCGGACCGTATCCGGTTCACATAGACGACCTGGGGCGGAAACTCTCCATGGATCCCGGAAAACTTTCGAGCATACTGCTGCAACTCGAACTCAAGGGGGTTGTTCAGCAGGATCCCGGAAAGCTTTTTTCAATAGACGTTAAAGACATGTTTTAGGCGGTTTCCGGTTGACGGTTTCCGGTTGACGGTTTCCGGTTGACGGTTTCCGGTTGACGGTTTTCGGTTGACGGTTTTCGGTTGACGGTTTCCGGTTGACAGTTGTTTTTTTGCAACGACAGGTTTCTTCAGACAACTGTCAACCGTCAACCGGAAACCGTCAACTGTCAACCGTAAACCGTAAACCGTAAACCGTAAACCGTAAACCGTAAACCATAAACCGTAAACCGTAAACCGTAAACCGTAAACCGGAAACCGGAAACCGTCAACCGACAAGAGGATGAGAGACGTGAATAGACCACTTGTTATTGTAGAATCACCCACAAAAGTAAAAACCATAGAAAAGTATCTTGGAAAAGATTACAGTGTGGCTGCAACAGTCGGCCACATCAAGGACCTGCCTGCAAAGGAGATGGGGATTGATATCGAGGATAATTTCAAGCCGAAATACAAAACCATCTCCGGAAAACAGAAGGTCATCAAGACCTTGAAACAGGCGGCAGGGGATGCCACTGATATCTATCTGGCACCCGACCCGGACAGGGAAGGGGAGGCGATTGCATGGCATGCCGCGGAAGTTCTGAAGAAGGAGGGGCGAAAATTTTATCGGGTCCTCTTTCATGAACTGACGAAAAACGCCATTCATCAGGCAATGGACTCGCCTGAGGAGCTTCATCGGAAGAAATACGAGGCCCAGCAGGCGCGCAGGATTCTTGACAGACTGGTCGGATACCAGATATCCCCGCTGTTGTGGCGCAAGGTGAAAAGAGGACTGAGCGCGGGGCGGGTGCAGTCTGTTGCTGTGCGGATCATCTGTGAAAGGGAGCGGGCCATCCAGGCATTTGAAGCGGAAGAATACTGGTCTGTGACCGCTCACATCGAGAGCGATGCTCCCCCGCCATTTACGGCAAAACTTGCCAGAAAAGTTGTCCCTGATTCGGACAGCAAAAAGGGCGAGAAGGTCAGTATCACGAATGAAGCAACTGCTCTGGCTATTTTGGCCGAACTGGCCGAAGAGAAGCTGATTGTGGATAAGGTGACGAAGAAAACCATCCGACGGAATCCCCTTCCCCCTTTCACCACAAGCAAGCTCCAGCAGGAATCCATTCGGAAGCTCAGATTTTCCGCGAAAAAGACGATGCTTGTGGCCCCGCAGCTGTATGAGGGAATCGAGCTTGAAGCCGGCGAGCCCGAGGGGCTGATTACATACATGCGGACCGACTCCACCCGGATTGCCCAGGAGGCCGCCGAAGAGGCGCTCCAACTGATCGGGGAACGCTTCGGTGCCGAGTATGTGATTGAAAAGCCGAGGGCCTTCAAGAATCGGAAAAAAGTTCAGGACGCGCATGAGGCGATACGGCCCACCTCGGTGTTCAACACCCCTGAAAAACTGGCACCCTATCTTTCCAAAGAGCAGTTGGCCTTATATACCCTTATCTGGCAGCGATTTGTCGCGTCCCAGATGAAACAGGCCCTTATAAACAATAATTCGGTGTCCATCAAAGCCGGTGCCTATCGCTTCAACGCCAGCGGGTCAACTGTGAAGTTTCCCGGATTCATGATTCTTTACAAGTCTGTGGATGAGGCCGCGAAGAGCGAAGACAAATCGAAAGCGCTGCCCGAACTTTCCGAAGGCATGGAACTCAGGCTGAACAAATACGACCCCAAGCAGCATTTTACCATGCCACCCCCGAGATTTTCGGAAGCGTCATTGGTGAAAGAGCTTGAAGAGAACGGCATCGGCCGTCCCAGCACGTATGCGGCCATCCTGTCCACCATCCGGGATAAGGGGTATGTGGAGATGGGCAACGGACATTTCAAACCGAGCGAGCTGGGTTTTATCGTGAATGACCTGATTGTGGAGAGTTTTCCGGATGTGTTCAATGTCGATTTTACCGCGAGAATGGAAGATGATCTGGATCGTGTGGAATCGGCGGAGGTCAATTCGTTAAACCTTTTGGAGCAGTTTTACACTCCCTTTAAAAAGGAGCTGGATATCGCGTCGGAGAGCATGCTCAGTATGAAGGGGGTCGGCATGATCACCGATATTGAATGTCCCAAGTGTAAGAAAAAACTCCATATCAAGGTCGGCAAGAACGGTCATTTCCTCGCGTGCAGCGGATATCCGGACTGCAAGCACAGCAGCGATTACACCCGGGATGAAAAGGGCAGAATTCAGCCGATTGCGCCGCCCGAAGAGGAATCGATTGACAAGAACTGTGAAAAATGCGGCAAGCCGATGACTGTCAAGCGCGGCAGATACGGATCTTTTCTGGCATGTACCGGGTATCCCAAGTGCAAATATACCGAGTCCGTGAATTCGAACAACGGGGGCCAGGTGGCCACCGAAATCAGATGCCCGGAGAAAGACTGCGGGGGGAATCTTGTTCAGCGGAAATCGAAACGGGGCAAACCCTTTTACGGGTGCAGCCGCTTTCCGGACTGTGAGTTTGCGAGCTGGGACAAGCCGGTGAACAAGGAATGTCCCACATGCAAAGCCGTTTTCCTGGTAGAAAAGACGACCAAGAAGGATGGGACGTTTCTGGCGTGTGCAAATAAGAAATGTGGCTACAAGGAAAGTATGAAAACGCCCAACTGACTTTCCGGAATGCTCTTCCCAAACCTTTATGAATCTGTAGAGGGTGTTTGAAAACACCCTTTAGCCTTGATTCCGCCCGTGTCCGTGCCCGATTTTCGGGCAGGGGATGCGCGTGCAGGTTAGTTTTCAAACACCTTCTAAAGAAGACCGCCGAAGTTTCTGAAACTTCGACGGTCTTTATTCAGCTAAAAGTATCTGTTTGACAATCCCGCGAGCTTGAAATCAGAACTCCCCGATCTCATCCGGATCAATTCCCATCGCACGGAGCTTTTCCGCGAGTCTTTCTGCCCGCAGTCTTTCCCGCTCACGCAGTCCGGCTTCCTGTTCGGCGCGGTTCTCAGCCTGTTCCGCTCGCAGCCTTTCCCGCTCGGCCCGCTGTTCGGCCTGTTCGGCCCGTTGTTCGGCCTGCTCTGCCCGCTGTTTGACCTGCTCGGCCCGCTGTTCGGCCTGCTCTGCCCGCTGTTTGACCTGCTCTGCCCGCTGTTCGGCCTGCTCTGCCCGCTGTATCACCTCTTTGTAGGAGGGAAATACATAGTCATGATAAACCCCATCCTCCGCCAGTTCTTCGAGGGGAGGGCAGGTGTACAGATCGGATATGCGGAACTGAAACCCGGGCAGTATGCCGGATCGGAGAACACCGTCCTTCGTCGGCCTGATACGCACATATCGTCCTTTTCTGTTCAGACGGTAGAAGACCGTCTCCTTGCCCCTGGCGTCGAGGATGTAGTACTCCCTCACGCCGCCGCCGCTGTATTCGTTTTTTTTGTGAACCGTGTCCCGCCTTATCTCCTTCGCGGACGAGTGGGAGAGCGACTCGACGCACAGGTCAAATATCCCGTCATACTTTCGGTCATCGTCGCCTATCCCGATCGGATTGTCGTTCAGCACCACCGCCAGATCCGGTATGCGGTCCGCGATCTTGCGGGGAAGGGCCAGACGGAAACCGATTTCGAGGCTGACGACCGTGCCGACGGGATATGTTGTGAGATAGCAGTCCAGGACAGCGCCGAACCATCGGTAACTCCTGCTTCCTTTGACGTCAGACATCGGCATGACCTCCAGGTATCCGTTGTTCCATTCGTAAACAAAATCGGGATCGTTGTAATATTTCTCCCAGTATTCCTCCTCCGAGACCGCCAGACCGTCCTTTGAAACACCGTTTTCTTCGGGGAAAACATCCCCGTAAGTCTCCCGATGTGTCTGACCGCTCCGGGACAATGTCTGCAAAGCTTCCATAGTTTTTCCCTCCTTAACCCGTTGTCTTTTAATGATATGTCAGCGGAACAAAGTTTGTCAACGGATATTAGGTGTGAATCTCTATTAAGGATTGTGGATAAGAAACTTCCGGGTGTGCACCCGTCATTCCGGGCAGAACTGAAAAAATGGGACATTTTTTCAGTTCTGACCCGGAATCCACTGCGTCACGAAGGATTCCGGTCTGAAACCGGAATCACCCATGAAAAAAATTTTTCACCCCGATGATAAAAATGTATTTTCATGGTATAAGGATTAGGTGTGTGAATCTACAAGGATTGTGGATAAGAAGGGATTAGGCGTGCTCGCCGGAGTTCTTGGGTTACACTGAATGCGTCCTTTTCGGATCGGCGTGATCTCCGAAGGTTTTTGTAGACAGATTCCACAAGGATTGGTAAGAAGGGATTAGGCGCGTGTGAATCTACAAGGATTGTGGATAAGAAGGGATTAGGCGTGCTCGCCGGAGGTTCTTGGGTTACATTGAATGCGTCCTTTTCGGATCGGCGTGATCTCCGAAGGTTTTTGTACACAGATATCTGAGGCTTTTAATAATGATCGGCTTAAAGAGGCATACCGTTCAAATTTCAAATAGTTGTGAAGAATGGAATTCCATAGCCAATGATATATGCAGGTCTATTGCCGAAACATGCTCTGCATATATAACAGATGTTCAGCATGTTGGCAGCACTGCGGTTCCCGGCCTGCCGGCAAAGCCTATAATCGATATTGCAGTTGGGGTTAAATCGTTTGCTGTCATCCCTCAAATCACGAATGCTCTGTCTGAATTGGGCATGTTATACCGAGGAGACTCGGGCAGATCAGGCGGACATTTGTATATCAAGGAATCTTGTAAAGACGTGCGGATAAGCCATATTCATGTTGTTTTGCATAACGGACTTCAATGGAACAATTATCTGAAATTCAGAGATACTCTGATTTCAAGCGAAGAATTAAAATCTGAATATGCCAAATTAAAAATTGAGCTTCAAAAGGCCTATCCGAATGACAGAATCAAGTACACTGAATCCAAAGCAAAATTTATTCGTTCAATTTGCTCGGATTGACAAATCCGAGCTACGGAGCAGATGAAGAGTGTAACTGTTTCCAGATTCAATGATTGAAATGTCAGCCTGCCGATGATAGTCTGTTTTGGATGAGCCGTAGCTTGTGAAACGCATGATTCAGTTGACAGAAACCAATGGATAAGAGCGAATATTCTAATGAGCCTACTGAATATCACCAGACTCAAACACCCGGATCAGCGCAGGAAGTACAAGTCAAAGCTTGAACAGGCTTTCCCCGGACTTGGAGACAGTTATGAAGTGCTTTCGCCGGAGACAGGAGATTACAACTCTATTGCCCATATCCTTGGCAGGAACGACAAATGGGATATACCTGAACTTACACCTGAACTGTTCAAGTTCAAGTTCAAGTTCACGTTCAAGTTCAAGTTCACGTTCAAGTTCAAGTTCAAGTTCACGGGCATGTTCACAGGCATCCCTAAATCCGTTATAATCAGGAAAATTTTTCAGAGAACTATTGAAATCCATATACTGTTATGTTATTTGATCAGAAATCCGAAAAGAAAATGGCCCTGTTTTTCAAACATGTAACATAAGGAGGCATGGGATGGAATTAAAACAAAAAGGCTCTGAAGCCAATGTTGGCGGATTCAAGCAACTGATGGTCACTATGAAATGGACAACAGCAGCCGACTTTGATCTGGCTGCGGCTTATGAAGGCAAAGATGGCAAGAAGAGCCTTGTCTATTTCGGTGAGCTGGGTGATCTGAACAACTTTCCTTACATGCAGTTGAGCGGTGACGAGGGCGTTGGCGACACCGGGGGGGAAAACGAAGAGGTCATGCGCATCACCAAGCTGGATGAAATGAAATATGTCTGGATTCTGTGCTGGGACTACGGAAAAGTCCAGGAAGGATCGCCTGCCCGCTTCAGCGATAGTGATGTCTCGCTTTCTGTCATGGACGACAGAGGAACCGCCCATGAGGTGACACTGGATACCGGAGACATGGGCAATGTGGCCCTGCTTGCAACCATTGACAATAGCAGCCCTGTCGGCGTAAAGCTTGTCAATAGTAGCAAGGCCGGCACACTCAAGGGGTTGAAAAATCTTCAGCAATTAATAGAAATTATTGAAGGTTGATGTTTGATGCTGGATGCTTGATGTTTGATGTTTGATGCTTGATGCTGGATGCTGGATGCTGGATGCTTGATGTTTGATACTTGGAACTTGAAAGTTAAAACTTAAAACTTAAGAGTTGAGAGTTGAGACTTTAAACTTTAAAAAGGAGACGAGGCAATGGAACTTAAACAAAAAGGTGAGGAAGCCAATGTTGGCGGATTCAAGCAACTGATGGTCGCTATGAAATGGACAACAGCAGCCGATTTTGACTTGGCTGCCGCTTATGAGGGCAAGGATGGCAAGGTGGGGCTTGTTTACTTCGGTGACCAAGGCGATCTGAACGCTTTCCCTTTCATGCAGCTCAGTGGTGATGAGGGTGTGGGCGACAAAGGCGGAGATAATGAAGAGACCATGCGCATCACCAAGCTGGATGATATGAATCAAGTCTGGCTTCTGTGCTGGGACTACGGAAAGGTCAAAGAGGGTTCAGCGGCCCGCTTCAAAGACAGCGATGTTTCACTCAGCATAATGGATGACACCGGAACCGCCCACGATGTCACCCTGGATACCGGGGATATGGGAAATGTGGCCGTGCTCGCAACCATTGACAATAGCAGCCCCATCGGCGCAAAGCTTGTCAACTCCAGCAAAGCAGGCACACTTAAAGGTTTGAACAAGCTTGATGATCTGATGGAAGTTATTAATAGTTAATTGATTTGGTATTTGGTTGTTTGGTTGTTTGGTGTTTTGTGTTTGGTTATTTTGTGTTTTGTGTTTGGTGTTTCGTATGGAATCTTTCCAAGCAAACACGAAATACCAAACACGAAACACGAAACACAAAATACAAAACACGAAACACAAAACACAAAACACAAAATACCAAACACAAAACACGAAAGAAGAAAAAACCAATGGAACTCAAACAAAAAGGCGCGAATGCAGAGATCGGAGCATTCAAACAGTTAAAGCTTTCTCTGATCTGGACTTCTGCTGTTGATCTGGACCTGATGGCCTTTTACAAGACCAAAGACGGCCGGGTCGGCGGGATTTATTCTGACAATTACGCGGGCGGATCTCTCGGCGATCTGAATCAGTTCCCGTTCATTGAATTATCTGGCGACGCGGGTGTCGGCGCGGTGGGCGGAGATAACCGGGAGGAACTGCGGATCACCAAATTAGACGATTTTGAGGAGCTGTATATTGCCGCCCTCAATTTTACGGATGCGTCCTCCGCTTCTGACAAAGTGTTTGCCGACTATGATGCACGGGTCGAGGTTATCACGGACAAGGGCGATACCCACACCGTGGCCCTGGATTCGGGGCAGTCCGGATCTGTGGCCATCCTCTGCAAGTTTGCCAGCAGTTTTATGGGCGCTTCCCTGGTGAACAACAGCGAGGTGATGAATTTTGAAGCCTTCAAAACTGCCGTGCCGGGCGCTTCCGCGATCAAACTTGCCTCCAAGGTGGTTCTGAAGCAGAAAGGGGAGAAAACCGGGCTGTCAGGGAATGACTTTCAGGCAACGCTTCGATGGAAAACAGCGGTTGATCTTGACCTCCACTGCTTTTATCGGATCAAATCCGGCGTATCCACAGCACCGAAAGGGATACTGGGGAAACTCCTCGGCGGCGGCAGTGCCGGCGGTGAAGGCCAAATCTATTTCAGCAAACGGGGCAGTAAGACAGACGCTCCCTGGATATATCTTGACCAGGATGCCGGAATTGGTGATGTGGGCGGTGACAACGAGGAGAACATCTATTTCACCCGCCTGGATCAGATTGAACATGCCCTGATTGTGGCCAACATTTATAACAAACCGAACGCCAATTTTGCCAGTTACGACGGACTCGTCATTGTCCGGGGCGGGGGGCGCGAGATCGAAGTTCCCCTGACCGAGCGTGAGCCAGGTGCCTGGTGTGTCATCGCTCGTATTGATAACAGCGGCGGGTCTCCCCAGTTAATCAACGTCAACAAAACCCAGCGCACTCAGCCCAATATCAATCAGTTTGTCTGAAATGAGGAGGAGACGCCCCCGCGGGCGGAGGCTATGATGCTTCTCAAAGATATCCAATCCCTGAGATTCGGCTATGAAAGCAATCTGCTCAGAATTATCGCTACCCAGCTCGGGCCGGCGTTTCCCCTCATGGGGCACGACAAAGCCAAAAATCTGTTGGATGCCAGGCGGAGAGATCTTATCGGGGACGCAGTTCGGGTGACCTCCGATCTGCTGCCCGATGTTTATGAAACCTATCATTCCTGTCTGGATATTTTCGGCGGGGGACTGAGGGGAGATCTCTTTGTCCAACAGAGCCGGGAATATAACGCCAATGTCTTCGCCCACGGGAAAAAGTTTGATCTCCTCATTCACTCCGCCCTGTTAAACGATTTCACCTCAGACGAACTCCGCTTTGTTATCGGCCATGAGCTGGGCCATGTGGCGTTTGAACACTCCCGGTTTTCTCTCCATGATTTTCTTTCAGATGCGGAAGAGATCAGCGCGGATACAGCCGACCTCATGTTCCGATGGTCCCGCGCCTCGGAAATCTCAGCCGACCGGGTGGGCCTGCTCTGCTGCGGAAAACTGACGACCGCGGTAACCGCCCTGTTCCGGACATCCAGCGGCCTGTCAGGCATTGACGTGGATCGGATCCTCCGGTCCTTCCGCAAACAGTATGAGGAACTGGAAGCACAACTCACCCAGCCCACGACCGGCAACCTGAGCTGGGTGCGAACCCATCCCATGATGGCGATCCGCTTCAAGGCCCTGGAGCTGGCCGCCCTGGATATCGTTTCCCTGCGCCAGGGGGCCGCGGGGTTCAGTTGGAAAGGGTTTCGGCGTATTGATGGGCAAGTTGCCGCTATTCTTGAAGCCATTGACGCTCAGACCTGAATATGCGAATTAGGAATTAGGGATGTGTCCCATCTCCACCGGTGCCAAGCCAGAACTGTCCGCCATCTGTCATTCCGGACGGCAGTGTCCGCCATCTGTCATTCCGGACGGCACTGTCCGCCACCTGTCATTC
>JAUCGI010000226.1 GCA_030378035.1 Desulfobacterales bacterium HSG2 | reverse complement strand
ATGATGTACAGCATAAATATCCTTTAAATACTTGGCCATAAATTTTTCTGTACCCACCTTTGCGCGCCTTTCTGTGAGATATGAAATCCCCATAAAACTTATGACCAGCTACTTATTACACTTTTTCAGAAAAGGAAAGAAAAATATGACTTTTAAGAAAAAAGTAAGGGGTTAAGGATTAAGGGGATTAAGGGTTAAGACCGTATGTGGAGGAACCTTAACCCTTAACCCTTAACCCTTAACCCTTAACCCTTAACCCTTAACCCTTAACCCCCTTACCCCTAATGATCAAAAATATAACCGACTGACCGGAGGCTTTTAAAATAGACAGGTTTTTTGGGATCATCTTCAAAATATTTCCGAAACCGCACAATGAAATTATCCACCGTTCGGGTCATTGTTTTGCCGGTATATCCCCAGCCGATTTCCAAAAGTTTTTTGCGGGAAAGCGGCTTCCCACGATTGGCGATGAAAAGTTTCAGAAGTTTGACTTCCTGCTCAGTCAGACGAATTTCACCGAATTTGGAACGTGCGGTGGCTGTATCAAAATCAATCCGGTTATCGCCGAAGGCATAGTCTGTCAGAGAATGATCGGTATCCTCTTCCCCGCGGTTCCAAGAGGCTCTGGTGAGAAGACGTTCGACCCTGAGCAGAAATTCTTCAAGGTTAAAAGGCTTTGAAAGGTAATCATCAACCCCGTAAGAAAGGCCCTTCACCTTATCCCGGGAATTCCCTTTGGCTGACAGAATCAGAATCGGAATCTGCTCATCCTCAAGACGAATATTTCTAAGAACGGATAAGCCGTCAATAACAGGCAGCATGATATCCAATACGATCAGATCCGGATGCCACTCCTTCCATTGCTGAATCGCTGTCCCGCCGTCAAGGGCGGTGCATACTTCATACCCCTGAAGCGACAGATTTAATTTCAAACCTTCCGCTATGTGTATTTCATCTTCAACGACCAAAATACGTTTTTTCTCAGAATCTTTCATAAAAAAACCTCAATGCGAATTAGGAATTAGGATGTAACAGTTCAATCCGGAAACGGCAGGATCAGGGTAAAAACTGACCCTTTTCCCAATCCTTTGCTTTCGGCAATAATTTTTCCTTTGTGAATTCGGGCAATGCACTGTACCAAATAGAGACCCAGCCCGCTACCCCTTGCTGTCATGTTATCCGACCGACCGACCTGATAGAATTTTCTGAAAATCTTTTTGATTTCAGATTTGTCGAGTCCGATGCCATTGTCTTCAAAACGGATATGTAATTGGCGTTTTTGAACCTCAAATGTGATATTGACCTTGGGAACCTCGGATTTATTATATTTAATAGCGTTTGTTACCAAGTTTATCAAGAGCATTTCAAACAAAGATAAATTGATGGCATATAAAAAGGATCGGCCTGAGGAATTACAAATATTGATCTCACAATTCCGAAAGAGGTGATCGTTGCCAAGGTAAAATTGTTCAACCGCATGAACGATATCCGATACGACAAAATCTCCCCGGTAGCTTTTGCTTTCAATTCTGGCAAGATTCAGGATGCGGTTGATATTGTCCGAAACCCGTTCCACATCCTGAATCATGTAATGAATATATTTGAACTGATCATCCCGGGAGAGATCATGTTTCAGAAACGTCTCCAAATACAGTTTCAGCGATGTCACGGGGGTTTTCAGCTCATGGGTGAAATTATTGATGAAATTATGCTGAAGCCGGTAAAGTTGCAGGGTTTTCTGATTATAGACAAAAATTATGAATATCCCCACAAGAATAATGGCAACAAGAATTGAGAGCACCAGAATCACCACCCAGGTCTGGGATTCCAGGGCCTGTTCAGGGTTGATGTTGAATTTTCGTACCATCGCCTCAAGTCCCGTGCTGACTTCCATATACCAATAGATATACAGGAAAAGGGATGTTCCCAGGGCCACGATGGAAAAAATAAAAACAAATACCGGATGAAAAAACCATTTTGATTGTTTCATAACTTTTACACTCAGCAGGGTGTTTCACTGGCCCCGTGTCCGTTCGATTAAGAACAAGAGTTTACACCATAAGTGTAAACTTAGGGCTTACTCTTGCTCTTGCTCTTGCTCTTGCTCTTTATCTTTATCCTGATAAAGAGCAAGAGCAAGATAAAGATAAAGATAAAGAGATTTAAGTTTACACTTATGGTGTTCACACTTATGGTGTTTTTGTACCAATAAAGGCCAATGGTATCCGCCTGAGGGCGGAACTGCAAGCTTTTTTTGGATATTTAATCTGTGTACAGGACAAAAACTTCGGATGCCTGAAAACCGCACTCTGTCATTCCGGGCGGAAATGCCGGGAATCGTTCCCTGAGCCTGTCGAAGGGGAATCCACTTTTTGTCCTGTACTTAGATATTTAATACCAAAATTAATAAAAAGACAAGGAATTTGGGAGGAGCGGCGAATGGGAGGATTTTGCCAATTCGACAGGAGCGGTAAATGGGAAAGAACAGGACTTGACGAATAACTGAATTTTTTATAAGTACCAAAGGCATCTTTGTTGCAAATATTTTCCCCTGTGTAAACAAAACATCAAGATCATTCGTCATATAAATAAATCCGTATGTCAGAAATCGGACAAAGGATTCAGGGTCACAGTCGGAGTTTGAATTATGATAGAAAGGCATTGGTGAGGCCCTGATTTGTAAAAATGCGGTCAGACAGATAAAAAAGCAGGGACTTATCAGGGAAGCTTTCTGCTTTTCCGAAGGCGCGAGTGAGGGAGGAGTAAATCTGGTCTGATGGTAAATAAAGATTATCAGGTTTCTGAACTGGTGGAAAACGCCATATCCGGTGACAAGGCATCCTTGGAACAACTGGTGAGTCTGTTCCATGAGGATATTTATCGTACAGTGTATTACCGAACCCGTTCGCGGATGGACGCGGAGGATTTAACCCAGGAGATTTTCATGCAAATGATAAAAAGTCTGCCCGGTTTGAAAAACACAGCCTGTTTCAAACCATGGCTGTTCCGTATCGCTTTGAACCGGGTCAGAGATTTTCATCGCAAAAAAAGCATACTCAATTTTTTGGGTACGACAACAGATGTTGAAGACGCGGGCCATGTCGGCACAGAGACTCATAGCAATCCCGCGGACAAGGTGATGCAGAAGGAATTCTGGAAGCAGTTCCACCAGTTTACAGGCACATTGTCGCGATGGGAGCGGGAAGTGTTCACCCTGCGGTTTCTGGATCATCTGGGAATCAGGGAAATTGCCGAAGCTCTGAAAAAAAACGAAAGCACGGTCAAGACACATTTATACAGGGCATTGAAGAAATTCAGACAAAACCCTGAGCTCCGTGATCTGCTGAAAGGAGAACTATCGTGAAAATCCAAACCATTCATCTGGACGAGGAGCAGCTCATCCGTTCTGTTGTGGATGAGAATGACCTGTCTGCCGATGTACGGAATCACCTTTCCGCATGTCCGATGTGTCAGGGGAAAAAGCAGCAGTTTGAACGGGAACTGGACACCTTGGGGCACATGGCAAAAATATTTGCCCCTTCGCCTCGGGAAAGCGTGACATATTCGGAAAAACCGGGTTTTTTTGAGAAAGTCGGTTTTTATCCCCTGCTCCGGCCTGTTCTTGCCGCCCTGTTGATATTCGGAATTATCTTGCCGCCTGCGCTGTTGACGATTTCAGAGGAAGAGCGGATGGCCCGCCTCGTCGAGGAAATGGAAAATGACCGGCAACTGATGACTGAAATCCGAGCCTTGGAAGAGGACGCGCTGCCCGATTTTTATCAGGATATCTCCGGGGAGTTTTATGGTTATTTTGATGAAGAGTTTGTGAACTTTGTTGCTCCGATGGAAGAGACCCGAATTCGGCCAGCCGGCCGTTTTGCCAGTTCACCGGATTGACCTTGCTCTTAATCTTAATCTTAATCTTGCTCTTGCTCTTAATCTTAATCTTGCTCCTCTGTCCGCGTCCATCTTAAAAGGAGCAAGAGCAAGAGCAAGAGCAAGATTAATAGCAAGATTAAGTTTCTTAAAACCCGTAACAGTTGAAACAAGGAGGATGGATGAAAAAAACAATTCTTTTTGCAGTAATTTGCCTTTTTGCAGTATCAGGGGTCAGCATTGCAAGGGGTCAGCTAAATATGGGGGAATTGACGATGCCCCCCGGAAAATGGTGGCAAATGCCTAAAATGGCTGAAACGCTGAACCTGTCCAGTGAAGAACAGGGAAAGCTTGATAAACTGTTTGTGCAAAACCGACGGCAACTGATTAATCTCAAAAGCGGCCTGGAAAGGGAAAAATTTGAACTGGAGCTGGTTCTCGACGACAAGAATTTTAATGAGACTGCCTGCATGAATCAGTTCAAGAAATTACAGGATGCCCGCGCCAATCTTACTGCCGAGCGATTCAGATATGTCATTGAAGTGCGTAAACTGCTGGGCCTTGACCGGTTCCAGAAGATCAAATCCACTTATAGTCGTCGAATGAATCGGAAAATGAGAACGCCGGGAAGAAAAAAACCTGCAAAAGACATACCCTTGAGAAAAAAAGAATAGGGTAAGGGGTTAAGGGTTAAGGGGTTAAGGATTAAGGGTTAAGGGCTTCCAGCATCGGGCCCTTAACAAATTTCAAATTCCAAGTTCCAAGTTCCAAATACTTGGCCATAAATTTTTCTGTGCTCACCTTTGGGCCTTTCTTTGTGCCTCCGCGCCTTTGTGTGAAATATAAAATTCTGGAAAACTTATGGATAGGTACTTATCTAAAACTTTTCCTTCCAGCGATCCAACCAACCACGCGCCCGGTCCAGCCGGTCCCACGCCCCCCACCCCCCACGCTCCCCACTCCCCACGCTCCCGCCGGATTGATAAATCCGGCGGTTCGGATTTGCCAATCCAGACCTCAACCCTTACCCTCAACCCTCAACCCTTAACATCAACCCTTAACCCTTAACCCTTAACACCTTAACCCTTAACCCTTAACACCTTAACCCTTAACCCTCAAATCTTAACCCTGATCTGTTTTTCAGATTGACATATATGCTATGTGTTGATAAAGTTCTTGATCTTATAGGCATCTTTCATTTTTCAGTTCACACTTTTTTGTATATGTGTATGTTTCACATGCGCGTTTATGTTCACGGTTTCTGTGAAGGATGCCATCTTAATATGTTGTTTTGTCAGCGGTCTCAGGGGAGTTTACCGATCTTTCAGATGTTCAAAAAAACAAGTTCAACAACTGAAAATCGAAAACCGAAAACCGGAAGTTCTGTATGTTCATATCTCAGTCTTCGGAATGATCAGGGAAGTTTGTTATTTAAAAACGATTCTGTATTTTCACATCCGAAGGCAGGAGCTTACTCTTCGTTTTGAAATTCGGAGACCTGAATTCAAGATCCTTTGGGTCAATGTATAGAATTTAAAAATCGGTGGTTCCATCCAGATTAGCAAATTCGGTTCGGATTTCCCAATCCGGACCGGGCAGATTGTGAACCACTGAAAATGAGCCATTCAGTGAAAGAATTTTTAAAGGACGTTGTTATTATAAATGAACTGGGCCTTCATGCAAGAGCGGCCGCCAGGATAGCGGAAGTCGCCGGGAATGCAAAATCAAAGATGTGGATCATAAAGGGCGATGAAGTTGTGGACGCCGCGAGCATTGTCGATCTGCTCACACTCGGATGCGCGAAAGGTTCAAATATCACAATAAAAATTGAGAGCCTGTCAGATGTTGACACTTTGAATCGTGTCGCGGAACTGATTGAAAACGGGTTTGGAGAATAAGCGGTCATGTTGGACAGAGACGATCAGGAAATCATGCTCAGAGGGATTGGCGTATCTCCGGGTATATGCATCGGAATGGCATATCTGGTTGATAAAGAAGGGGTGGATGTCATCAAAAGATACTCTGTCCCTGAAACGGATTTGGAGAATGAAAAAAATCGTTTTAAAACCGCTGTGAAAAAAGCAAAGGATCACCTGAATGGCATTATCGGAAATACGCCCGAGGATTTTCGGGACCACACCGATATTCTTGAAACGCATGCGGTGCTGCTCAAAGATAAAATGTTATATGGCAAAACCATTGAAATTATCGATCAGGAACGCATAAATGCGGAGTGGGCCCTCAAGAAAGTGGTATCAGACCTTCAGACCATGTTTAAAAATATGCATGAGCCCTATTTCAGGGAACGGGCTGCCGATATTGTTCATGTATCCGATCACATCATGCGGAATCTGGTCGGGGCGGAACATGCGAATATCAAAGACATTGACAAACGGGTTATCCTTGTGGCCAATGATCTCTCTCCGGCAGAAACCAGCCAGATACAACTGGAATGGATCATGGGATTTGTGACCGACCTCGGGGGGACAACATCCCATACCGGCATCATTGCCCGGACACTTGAAATCCCCGCGGTTCTGGGTCTTGATGATGTCACAGAAGTGATCAGGAATGACGACCTTATCGCTGTTGACGGCTCAACAGGCGAAATCATCATTCACCCGACTGAGGAGACCCTTGTCAGATTTGTTAAGCGCAGAATAGAATATGAGGCTCACAAAGCCATTATCATGCGCGGGAGCTGCCTGCCGGCTGAAACGCTTGACGGACTTGCCGTCCAAGTTATGGGAAATATCGAGCTTCCCGAGGAAGTCGTATCTGTCAGGGATCACGGCGGCGACGGTGTCGGTCTTTACAGAACAGAATTTCAGTATCTGAGCCGTTCCGGATTTCCCGGGGAGCGCGAACTTTTTGACAAATACAAGGATGTCGTCGAGGTCATGATGCCAAAACCGGTAACGATTCGGACGCTGGATATCAACGGGGATAAGGCGGTTGCCCGTCATTCCGAGGCTTCTGAAAAAAACCCTGCCCTGGGACTCCGCGGCATCAGGTACTGCCTGAAAAATCCCGATGTTTTCAAAACCCAGATCCGGGCCATATTAAGAGCCGCCGCGTTCGGGAATGTCAAAATCCTGTTTCCGATGGTATCAGGCCATGATGAGGTCATTGAGGCAAAAAGAATGCTGGACGAGGTTGCCGAGTCTCTGTCCAAAGAAGGCACCGAGTTTAACAGGGATATTGAGATCGGGGTGATGATCGAAGTGCCGTCCGCGGTCATCATGGCGGAGGTGATGGCAGAAGAAGTTGATTTTTTCAGTATCGGCACAAATGACCTTATCCAATACACCCTGGCAATTGACAGGGGGAACAGGCATGTTTCACATCTTTACCAGCCACTTCATCCCGCGATCTTGCGGATGCTCAGACATGTGACAGATGTGGCTGAAAACACAGATGTCAAGGTGTTCATGTGTGGTGAAATGGCCGGAAATCCGATTTACGCGCCCATACTTCTGGGCATGGGGATCGGTGAGTTGAGCATGAACCCCCAATCCATACCTGTTGTCAAACGGATGATAAGATCGCTCAAAGTTGAAGATGCCAGACTGTTTGTGAAAGATGTTCTCAAAGAGACCACAGCCGAAAGGATAACGAAATTATTGCAGGATTCTTACGGCGATATGGTTTCCGAATTTATAATATGATGCCATCTGAAACTTTCCCGGCTTCTCAGAACAAGGAGAAACAGATTTTGAAAGAGCACAGAAAAATTGTAACCGAAAACAAGAAGGCCAGATTCAATTATTACATAGTGGATGAATATGAAGTGGGAATGGTTCTTCTGGGAACCGAAGTCAAAGCGCTCAGAATCGGGCGTGCGCATCTGAAAGATGCTTATGCCAAAATAAAAAAGGGTGAAATATTTGTCCATCAGATGCACATCGGACCCTACCCCTTTGCTTACCATGAAAATCATGAATCACTGAGAGTAAGAAAGCTGCTTCTGCACAGACTTGAGATTAAAAGACTGATTGGAAAAGTTAATGAAAAAGGATTTTCACTGATCCCTTTAAGGATTTATTTTAAGAACGGAAAAGCGAAGATGACTCTGGCCCTTGCCAAAGGAAAAAAGGCGCCCGATAAAAGAGAAACCATTAGAAAACGGGATGAAAAAAGAGATATGGAACGGGAAAGGAAAGGATATTGAGTTTGTGAGTTTGTGAGTTTGTGAGTTTGTGAGTTTGTGAGTTTGTGAGTTTGTGAGTTTCTGAGTTTGTGAGTTTGTGAGTTTGTGAGTTTTTGAGTTTTTGAGTTTTTGAGTTTTTGAGTTTTTGAGTTTTTGAGTTTGTGAGTTTGTGAGTTTGTGAGTTTGTGAGTTTCCGAGTTTCCGAGTTTCCGAGTTTCCGAGTTTCTGAGTTTGATGAGTTTGTGAGTTTGTGAGTTTCCGAGTTGGGAGTTTTTGACTTGGGGAGTTGATGAGACCACAAACCGACAAACTCACAAACTCATCAAACTCATCAAACTCACAAACTCACCAAACTCACAAACTCATCAAACTCACAAACTCACAAACTCATCAAACTCACAAACTCACAAACTCATCAAACTCACAAACTCATCAAACTCACAAACTCCTTGCTAACCTTTTCTATTGATATTCTGTCAAGGCATTCGGTTTTATCGCAGTTGTTTCTGGTGATTTCAAAGCATGGGCTGCATTCAAGGTCATCAGGTCTGATGATGCTCACGGACCGCCCTGTCGGTTTCCATCTGTCCGGATCAGAAGGCCCGAAAATCGCCACTGTGGGAACTCCCATGAATCCTGCAAGATGGCTCACTCCGGAATCGTTTCCGATAAAACCGCCCGCTTTTCTGAGCAGCGAGGCAAGCTCTTCCAGATCAGAGACCTTATGGACACTCCTGTTATCTTTCAGATCTTCCGCTAAGGAATACTCTGCCGGGCCGAGGATAAATTCAGGTTTCATGCCTTCCGATGTGAGAATCTTTTCGATTTTTGCAAAATTTGGAAGCGGCCAGTTTTTTCTCCTGCTTCCTGACCCAGGATGAAGCAATATCTTCGTCGGATCATACGAGCCCTCTCTTTTATCCGGATATGACAGTTCTGCATCAGTCTCTTTAAGCAGACCGTATTTAAGCAGATGGGATAAAATATGCTCCGTGACATGGATTGGCTGACAAACATCGGCCCTGGGAGGGATAAAGCGGGCATTTTTACCCGTGACTTTGTTTATCGCCTGCTCAAGCGGATGATAATAGGAGAAAAGGACGATTTCATTATAGGATCGCAGAATATTCTGCACCCTCGGATCGACGGCATCCGTATAAAGAGAGGAAAAGAACGCTGCTTCAAGTGGAAAGCACTTGTCAGCAACATTGAGCGCGCAGGCCAGTTTCCCCAGTTTGCTCTGACAAAGGGCGTCAATCTGACAGAAATGCTTTCTTAGTCGAAGAATCGCGGGGAAGGTTGCCACAAAGTCACCCAATGCGCCTTGGTGAATGATCAGAAGATTTTTCATGTAAAACAATTTTCCAAATTGTTTCAGCAATGTAAAACAATTTTTCAAATTGTTTTAGCGTAGAACAATTTTTCAAATTGTTTTACCGGCACAGACACAAACAATTTGAAAAATTGTTTTACAGGCACAAACAATTTGAAAAATTGTTTTACAGGCACAAACAATTTGAAAAATTGTTTTACTGGGAGAGATGATGGATCATAAGGTCAGAGAGGCGATTTGTCGCGCGGTGGAGAGTGAGCCGTTCGCACAGGTGTTGAAAATAGACCTGCTTGAGTTGGAGCAGGGGTATTCTTTGGTGGAGATGACATATCG
This sequence comes from Desulfobacterales bacterium HSG2, assembly GCA_030378035.1. Classification (GTDB taxonomy): domain Bacteria; phylum Desulfobacterota; class Desulfobacteria; order Desulfobacterales; family 4be13; genus JAUCGI01. The sequence goes on along the minus strand of JAUCGI010000226.1, from coordinate 625 downwards.
GCCCGAGGCAATGAACAATATCTATGCCCGAGCCCACGGCGGGGCAATCTTTGCCCTGATTGACGAGGCTTTTGAAACCGTCGCTCAGACTGACGGGACGGTCGCGGTGGCGTTAAATGTGAATGTGACATACATATCCAGTCCGGAACCGGGAACGCGTTTACGGGGAGAAGCGCGGGAGATCAGCCGGACCAAAAAGACGGCTATCTATGACATCAAAGTCACAGATCAGGACGGCCGGCTTATGGCCACAGCTCAGGCTTTGGCGTATCGGACCGGAAAACCGATTCCTTTTCTTCACAAAAACTGAGGGACAGACGTTTTCTGACTTCAGCGGTGGATTCCGGGTCAAAACTGAGGGACGGACGTTTTCTGACTTCAGCGGTGGATTCCGGGTCAAAACTGAGGGACGGACGTTTTCCGACTTCAGCGGTGGATTCCGGGTCAAAACTGAAAAAATGTCCCATTTTTTCAGTTTTGCCCGGAATGACAGGTGGAGGATTCAGTTTTGCCCGGAATGACAGGTGGAGGATTCAGTTTTGCAGGTGGAGGACGTTTTCCGACTTCAGCGGTGGATTCCGGGTCAAAACTGAAAAAATGTCCCATTTTTTCAGTTTTGCCCGGA
>JAUCGI010000150.1 GCA_030378035.1 Desulfobacterales bacterium HSG2 | reverse complement strand
TGCGGGGAGTGTCTTCGGGTCTGTCCCACAGGCGCGGTGAAAGCGGCGACCTCCGGTCTGGACAGTCTTGAAGCGGACCAGATATCTGTGGTCCTCGTCTCTCCTGTTCTTTATTCCCAGTTTCCGGGGGCGACGCCGGAAGATGTGTTGCAGGGACTCAGACAGATGGGATTCCGGCACGCTGTGGATATGTCGTATTTTCTTGAGATGTTCCAGCGTGCAGCGGAAGAGTTCATCGTGAGGAGCAGGGAGGACAAAACGGTTCCCCGGCCCCTTATCTCCCCGATCTGCCCGGTGGTGGTGCGGCTTATCGCTGTTCAGTTCCCGAGCCTTCTGCCCCATATCCTTCCCATTATGCGGCCCGTTTCCCTGATGACCCGGGAAGTCAACCGGCAGATCATCCGGGAATATGGAGAAGAGGAAAAGTCTGTTGTTCTGTATTATATTAATCCCTGTCCCAGCAAAATGGATGCGTATCGTCTCTCTTTTCACCATGAGCGGCCTTATGTCGATAAAGCACTGGGGATTAACGATGTGTATGCCGAACTGGGCCAGCAGTTAAAAAAAACCGAAATGCCGGCCCGGTCGGATATTTTCGATTACAAACCTGTGGGAAGCAGTCTGATTTGGGGAATCTCCGGCGGAGAGATTCTTGATATGAACATTGACTGTTCTCTGGCTGTCTCGGGATTAAAGGAGACAATCTCCTATCTTGAAAAGATCGAGATGGGTCTGTTCCAGAATATGGAATACATCGAGTTCAGAACCTGCCCGGAAGGGTGTGTGGGGGGAACGCTGATCGGTATTGACAAGTATCTGGCCAAAAATGTCGTTGAAAAGATGGCTCGGGAAAGCGGTTATGAGAGGCGTGTGTCCCGGGATGAGATTCTTCGAGACTACGAAAAAGGGGAATTCCTGGCAAAAGTGAGCCTCGCCAAAATGGCACGGGTGTTCAGCGTCCGTGAAACCCCTCTCTCCATCGAATCTCTGATGGAGATTGAGAATATTTTGGAACAGATTCAGGGAATGGACTGCGCGGTCTGCGGCGCGCCGGATTGCAGAACATTTGCGGAAGATGTGGTCAGGGGAAAAGCTTCGCTGAGTGACTGTATGCTGCTTCGTGCACATGGCGAAGTGAGAACTGAGGAGTGAAACATTACTGGTTCTAACGGATTTTGTGGTTCCGAAATATGACAGCGGATCGGAGGATGAAACGGATTTCCCCGGTCCGGCATAAGCCGGAAACGACAGCGGACCGGGGACGAATATCCGTTTCATCCCGGAATCCGGTGTCATATTTCGGAACCACAAAAAGCGTTGGAATCAGAAACATTATTTTGAATGCTATATTAGAATGTCAACGGAGCTATTTAAATGATAGTAAAAGAACTGGTTGAACAATTCAAATTGGAGATTGCGGCCGGACAGGAAGGACTGGATCGGGAAGTCCGGGACGGACACTGCGGCGACCTGCTGAGTGAGGTGATGGGCAAAGCGCCCGAGGGGTGCGTATGGCTGACTGTCCAAGGGCATCAGAATGTCATGGCGGTCGCGGTGCTCCGGGAGATGGCGGCCGTCATACTCGTTGGCGGACATCGGCCGGATAAAGACACCTTGGAAAAAGCCGACAAAGAGGGTATTCCTCTCCTGCTCTGGCCCGGCACCGCGTTTGAACTGGCGGGGCGATTGTGCTCAGTTGTCAGTTGTCGGTTGACGGTTGGCGGTTGACAGTTTACGGTTGACGGTTGACGGTTGACGGTTGCCAGTTGACGGTTGACGGTTGCCAGTTGACGGTTGACGGTTGACGGTTGACGGTTGCCAGTTTACGGTTTACGGTTGACGGTTGACGGTTGACGGACAACGGACAAACCGTAAACTGTAAACTGTAAACCGTAAACCGCCAACCGTAAACCGTAAACTGTAAACCGTAAACCGTAAACTGTAAACTGTAAACTGTAAACCGTAAACCGTAAACCGTAAACCGTAAACCGTGAACCGTGAACCGTGAACCGTGAACCGTGAACCGTGAACCGTGAACCGTGAACCGTGAACCGTAAACCGTGAACCGTAAACCGTAAACCGTAAACCGTAAACCGTAAACCGTAAACCGTAAACCGTAAACCGTAAACCGTAAACCGTAAACCGTAAACCGTAAAATGAAACATTATAAAGCTGATATGCATATCCACACCTGCCTCTCTCCCTGTGCTGACTGGGGGATGAGTCCCAAAGGGATCGTGGAGAGATGTTGTGAGAAGGGGCTTGATATCATTGCTGTCTGTGACCACAATTCAATGGATAACTTATATGCAGTTATGCAGGTGGGAGAAAAATGGGGCTTGAAAGTTCTGCCGGGGATGGAGATCTGTTCCAAAGAGGAGGTCCATATCCTGGGCCTTTTTAGTGAGCCCGAACAGGCAAGGGCCATGCAGAAATATGTGTATGCACATCTCCCCGGCGAAAATAAGCCCGATTTTTTCGGATACCAGGTGATCGCGGATGAGAATGACGAGGTTATGGGAGAGAATCCCAGACTCCTGATCGGCGCCACCACGCTGGGGATCCGGGAGATCGTTGAGAAGACGCACGCCCTGAAGGGGCTGAGTATTGCTTCGCATGTGGATCGGCCTGCTTTCGGACTGATCAGCCAGCTCGGGTTTATCCCTCCGGATCTGCCCCTTGACGGTGTTGAAGTCTCCTACCGCATCTCTCCCCGGAAGGCGCAGAAGGTGATACCCGGCATAAAAAAACTGCCCTGTGTGACATCTTCTGACGCGCACTACTTGGATGATATCGGAAGGGCTTGGACAGAATTTATAATAGCGGCACCTGATTTTGAAGAGATTTGCCTTGCTTTGCAGGGAATCAGGGGAAGGCGGGTTGTTCTTGACCATTGACAGAGGCAAACCCCGTTCGGCAAGTCCGGCAATGTGAGGAAAAGTATTATGAGAAAACAGATGATTCTGTGTGTTGTATGTGTCAGCATGTCTCTTTTTCAGCTTTTGCCGTATGCAAAGGCTTCCGAAAAAGTGCGTATGGTGGTGAGCATTCTTCCCCAAACCCATTTCGTCAGGCAGATCGGGGGGGACCTTGTGGATGTGACATGTATGATTCTCGAGGGAGGAACGCCCCATATATATGAACCCACATCTCAGCAGATGAGGTTTCTGAGCAACGCGGATATGTATGTCCGAATTAAGGTTGACTTTGAAAATGCCTGGTGGGAAAAAATGACGATGGCCAATCCTGAAATGCTCATTGTTGATTCGACTCAGGGTGTTGAGTTTATCAAAAAGAATGAGGAGCATAAGGGGCACAATCATAAAGAAGATGAAAACGCTTCTGATCACAAGGGGCGCGACCCTCATATCTGGTTGTCCCCCCGAATGGTCAGAATTCAGGCAGAACATATTTATCAGGGGCTTATCACAGTTGATCCCAAGCATCAGGAGACTTACAAGGCGAACAAGGAGGCTTTTCTTCAATCTCTGGATGTCCTGGACAACGAGATTCGGAAGCGGCTTGCCAATGTGAAAACCCGCAAATTCATGATCTTTCACCCGGCTTGGTCGTATTTTGCCAGAGATTACGGTCTGGAGCAAATCTCCGTTGAAATCGAAGGGAAGGAGCCGAGTGCGAAAGAAATGACAGAACTGATGACAATTGCCATGAAAGAACATATTACTGTGATTTTTGTTCAGCCCCAGGCCAGCCGACGGAGTGCTGAGACGATTGCCAGACAGATCGGGGCGGAGGTGAGGATTCTCGATCCCCTTGCCGCTCATTGGATGAAGAATATGCGCCATGTGGCAAAGACTCTGGCTGAAACACTTTCGAGGTAATTAAAAAAATATGGAACCTGACGTTATCCGATTAGAACATGTTTGCTTCTCCTACGATTCAGAACCAGTGCTTGAGGATGTGAGCCTGTCTCTGGAACGGCTGAGTTTTCTAAGTATTATCGGTCCCAATGGCGGAGGCAAAACGACCCTGCTGAAACTCCTGCTCGGTCTCATCAAGCCAACCCGGGGTGATATTCAGGTGCTCGGCATGACACCCGAACAGGGCCGTCGTCAAATAGGATATGTCCCCCAGTATGCCACAATTGATCCGCGGTTTCCGATTACCGTGTGGGATGTTGCTTTAATGGGACGACTGGGACGCATTCCCCTCGGAAAAAAATACAGTGAGAAAGATCGGGAAATAGCTGCTGAGGCACTGGAGCGAGTCCATCTGCATGAATTGCGAAATCGTCAGATCGGGAAACTTTCCGGAGGGCAGCAGCAACGGGCGCTCATTGCGCGGGCATTGGCGAGTCAGCCGCAACTGCTTCTGCTTGATGAACCGACAGCCGGTGTGGACGATAAAATTAAGCAGGGCTTGTATAACTTCCTGAGTGAGCTGAATGAGATCATGACGATTGTCATCGTTTCACATGATATCGGAGTGGTTTCCCGGTATGCAAAAACGATAGCGTGTCTTAATCGCAGGTTGGTATATCACAGTGAAAAGGAGATCACGCCTGAAATGTTAGCAGAAACGTATCAATGTCCGGTTGATCTGATTGCTCACGGCGTTCCTCATCGTGTTTTGGCGCAGCATGAATGAATAAACTCCTAATCTTAATCTTGCTCTTGCTCTTGCTCTTAATCTTGCTCTTGCTCTTGCTCTTAATCTTGCTCTTGCTCCTGCTCTTAATCTTGCTCTTAATGTTGCTCTTTAATCCTGTCCGTGTCCGTTCGATCAAGAGCAGGAGCAAGAGCAAGAGCAAGATTAAGAGCAAGAGCAAGATTAAGAGCAAGTTTGGGGTTGTGAACGGTGAATTTATTATGATTGAAGCATTACAATTTGAATTTATGCGCAACGCGGTCTTTGCCGGTATCCTGGTAAGCATTGCGTGCGGAATTATCGGCTCGTATGTCGTTGTTAACAGAACCGTCTTTATCAGCGGGGGGATCGCTCATGCCGCTTACGGAGGCATCGGATTGGGGTATTATCTGGGGATTGAGCCGACGCTTATGGCCATCCCTTTCAGCCTGCTCTCCGCATTGATTATGGGACTCGTTCACCATCGCACCCATCAGCATGAGGATACCCTGATCGGTGTTCTTTGGGCCATCGGCATGGCATTGGGAATTATTTTTATCGATCTCACGCCCGGATATGCGGCGGATCTTATGAGCTATCTTTTCGGGAGTATTTTGGCGGTTCCCAAATCAAGTATCGTGGTGATGCTGGTAATGAATGCAGTCATTATTCTGACCGTTTGCTTCTTCTACAATGAATTTCTGGCCTTGTCATTTGATGAGGAATACGCCCGCGTCCTCTCCGTGCCTGTTGAACTGCTCTATCTGCTGCAACTTGCATTAACGGGTCTGACGGTCGTATTAACGATGCGAGTCGTCGGTCTGATCATGGTCATTGCCTTGCTGACCATTCCCGCGGCAATCAGCATTCAGTTCACAACCAAACTTCATCATACGATGATGCTTTCCTCGTTTATGGGAGTCGTGTTTACATTGAGCGGCTTATATTTTTCATACATATTTAACCTCACCTCCGGAGCCACGATTATTCTGGTCGCAGGCACCGGATTTTTACTTTCAATAGTGTATAAAAGGACTCGAAAAATTATAGAACCATGGAAAAAAAAGAGATAATCTTACAGGAAGAGGCAGACCGGATTATCCGACAGCATGTGTATGTGTCAATGGGATTCGGGCTGATTCCAATTCCTTTTGTTGACGCTGCCGGACTGGCGGTCATTTGCTTTAATTTGTCGCGGAAACTTGCACAACTCTATAATGTGCATTACACCGGAAAAAAAGCGATTATGGGCGTGTTGCTGTCGTTTACGGATGATGCGGCGATTTTCTTTGCCCGAAAGACAATTTTCCCGAAAATTGTCGTCTTGATGACGGCAAGCCTGAGCAAGTTTATACCGGGAGCCGGGCAAGCGGTCGGCATGAGCGCCATGCCAGTCATATCGGGCGCGACGACATACGCTGTCGGGAAAGTGATAAACCTGCATTTTGCGTCTGGCGGCACGTTTCTGAGCTTCAATCCAGACAAAGCGAAAGCCTATTATGAAAAAATGTTTGCAGAAGGCAAACAAGTGGCTGCTGACATGGAGAAAAGAAAGGCTCAAAGCGCAGGGTAAAACCGTCATTCGGTTACCCCAAGGCACGCAGGCAGGAATGCGGATCCGGAGTGCCAAAATGAGGTGCCAGCCGAAAATTTTGGCAACATGCGGATCCGGAGTGCCAAAATGAGGCGCCAGCCGAAAATTTTGGCAACATGCGGATCCGGAGTGCCAAAATGAGGCACCATCCGAAAATTTTGGCAACATGCGGATCCGGAGTGCCAAAATGAGGCGCCAGCCGAAAATTTTGGCAACATTGCTCACCCCAAGGCTTTCAATGCCAACGCAGGCAGAAAAGCGGATTCGGACTGCCAAAATGAGTGCCAGCCGAAATTTTTGGCTGATTATAACGCCTTTTGGGGAACTTGGTTTTCAGAGGTCCCGCTCCTGTCATTCCGGGCAAAAAAATGATAAAAATCGGCAGGATTTTTATCATTTTTGACCCGGAATCCATCTTGTTCCCCAAATTGGTGGGTTTTCCCGTTTTTGGTGGGTTTCGCTTCGCTCCACCCACCCCACAGGATTGCAGGATTGCAGGATTGCAGGATCACAGGATCACAGGATCACAGGACATTTTCTTTAAGGGCTACAGTATTGCTGAATCGCCTCACACAACCCCGGTATGGTAAACGATTCCGCTGTGACATGAACTTCAAACCCGATTTCCTTTGCGGTATCCGAGGTGATCGGCCCGATGCTTGCAATGGTGACGCCGTTCATCAGTCTTTTCACATCCCCGCTTTCCTGCGGCAGGAGCGCCCTGAAGTTCTTCACAGTTGACGAGCTCGTGAATGTGACAAGATCAATGGTTCCCTCTTCAAGCCTTTTCAGAAGGATACCCGCATTGTCACGAGCCTGTTTCGTGCAGTATGCGGTGACTTCATCAACGTCCGCGCCCATCTTTGTCAGTTCCGCAGGAAGAATGGGCCGGGCTTCCCTTGCCCGGGGGAGCAGTATTTTTTTGCCTTTCACATCTTCATTCCGAAAGGCTTCCACAACGGATTCCGCCCGATAGCTCTCAGGGATGATATCGCTGTTAAGTCCGAAATCGAGAAGCCTTTTTGCGGTCGCGGGGCCAATGCTTGCGGTGCGTAAATGATGCAGGGCCCGGACATCTCTGCCGCTTTCAAAAAGCCGCTCAAAAAAGAACTTTACCCCGTTCACGCTGGTAAAGACGATCCATTCGTAAACGGGGAGGTTTTCGATGGCCGTCTCCAGAGGTGTCCGGTCATCCGGGGGAGCGACTTTTATGGTGGGGCATTCGATGCACTCCGCCCCGAGATCGGAAAGACGCTTTACCAAATCGCTTGCCTGTTCCCGGGCGCGGGTCACAACGATCCGTTTTCCCATGAGGGGCCGATTTTCAAACCATTTCAGCGTTTCTCTCAAACGCACCACGTCGCCCACAACGATAATGGCAGGCGCTTTCAGGCCCGCTTCTTTCACCCGGTCAACAATCGTGTCCAACTTTCCCGTGACCGTAACCTGCCCCGATGTTGTTCCCCAGCGAACCAGGGCCACAGGCGTATCCGGCGATCTGCCATGCTCAAGGAGTCTGCCGGTGATATTGGGCAGGTTTTTCACGCCCATGAGAAAGACCAGAGTTCCCACGCCCTTTGCAAGAGAGGCCCAGTCAATTCCCGATTCTTTCTTTGTGGGATCCTCATGGCCGGTCACAAATGCGACGGTGGAGGTAAACTCCCGGTGTGTCAGCGGGATTCCCGCATAAGCCGGCGCGGCAATGGCAGACGTTACGCCCGGTACAATTTCAAAGGGAATCCCTTCCCTCACAAGAATCTCCGCTTCCTCCCCGCCCCGCCCGAAGATAAAAGGATCGCCGCCCTTGAGCCGGGTCACGATATTTCCGGCTTTTGCCTTCTCCGCAATTAACGCGTTAATCCCGTCCTGGGACAGGGTATGATCACCGCCTTTTTTTCCGACATAGATCATCTCCGCATTCCTGGGCGCATATTTCAACAGCGTCGGGGATGCGAGATAGTCATAGATGATCACATCCGCTGTCTCGATACATTCCAGCCCCTTTACCGTGATCAGCCCCGGGTCGCCCGGGCCTGCGCCGATTAGATAAACTTTGCTTTTTGTTATTTCCATATTGTAAAAATTCCGCAAAAAAAATATATTATCCGGAGTGCAAAGCTTGCTTTGCAAGTCGATCCCTGACATAAGCCTGAATTCCGGGGACTCGCAAAGCAAGCTTTGCACTCCGGACTGTTATGCAGAACGATTTTCCAAATCGTTCAAATCAAGCAAATTGGGCTATCAATCTAAGCCGGGACAGCCTGTTTCAGACCACGAAAGACACGAAAAGACACGAAAAATTTACGCCCGCAACTGAGTCCCTGTTTCCTGTTCGTGTGTTTCGTGGTATGAATTGTTACAAAAATGTCCTGCTTTATGTTGATAGCCCATGGCATCATCCCCGCTTAGGAAGTCTGTTCCGTTTTCAATTTTTCCAATATATCCCTGGCACCCATTTTCAGAAGACGATCTGCAAGTTCCACACCAACGCTTTCAGATTCGGATGCAGGCCCGGAGTGCGTCACCCGAAACATGGGATGGCCGCTAACCCCCGCAACCAAACCGACAAGGACAAACTGGTCTCCTTCGATTTTTCCGTGCGCGGCAATGGGAACCTGGCATCCCCCTTCCAGGCGATGCAGAAAGGCTCGTTCCCCCATGACCACCGTCCGCGTTTCCTGATGATCCAGTTCAGAGACAATCGGCCCGATTTCAGGATCATTCTCCCGGGTTTCAATGCAGAGCGCGCCCTGACCCACCGCCGGCAGCATGATACTTTCATCCAGATATTCGGTGATATGGTCTTCAAGTCCCAGACGTTTTACCCCCGCGGCGGCCAGTATAATGGCATCCAGATTCTCAGTTGTGAGCTTTCTGAGTCGGGTGTCAAGGTTTCCCCTCAGGGGCAGGATGACAATGTCCGGCCTTGCAGACAGAATCTGAGCGGCTCGTCTGAGGCTGCTGGTTCCGATGTGCGCGCCCGGAGGAAGTTTGTCAAACAACACCCTGTTTTCGGAGATCAGAACATCCTGCGGGGTCTCCCGTTCCGGGACCGCACCGATGTGCAAACCGTCAGGTATTTCCGATGGCATATCCTTCATGCTGTGCACCGCGATATCAATGCGGCCGTCCAGCAGCGCCTCCTCTATCTCCTTGACAAAAAGCCCCTTGCCGCCGACTTTGGCAAGAGGCACATCAAGAATCTTGTCACCTTTGGTCTTTATGATGACAAGCTCAACCCCCTCTTTTTCAGAAAGACCGGCCCGGGAACGCATAATGGCCGACCTGACCCAGTTCGCCTGCCACAGAGCAAGTTTGCTGCCCCTTGTTCCGATTTTGATTATCCTGCCCATCAGTGACCGCACCCTGAACAACTGGTTGCCACACATCCGCCGCATGATGAATCCGCAACTGACCGCGATACGGTTTCACCGCCGCTTCCCTTGCTGACAAATCCGCACGCGGACATCAGTTTGTTCACTTCTTTGCCGTTGCATGAGGGACATTCCACCTCATCACTTCCGAAAACCAGATACTCAAAATTATGATTGCATTTATCGCAATGATATTCGTAGATTGGCATTTTAATTTCTCCTTCTTTTATTCTGAATTATCGGTAAAGCTAAAAGTTTGACTATCTCAGCAAGACCGAATTAAAAATAATTTAAGGCCGTTTATTGAAATTTCAAGCCTGTTTTTTTTTATGAATCTGAACTTGCCCGTAAATAAATGTTCACGTTCGGATTTGGATTCACGTTGGTCGGCCTGTTGACTTCGGAAACCTCGGCTTTGCTCAAAACCAAAACCCTGTCATTCCCGCGCCATCGGCCGGCTGACCTCAGAAACTTCAAAACCAAAACCCTGTCATTCCCGCGCCATCGGCCGGTTTATTGACTTCGGAAATCTCGGCCTTGCCCAACTTTGTTGACTTTGAAAGCGGGAATCCACCTCTTCCATCCAAAACCCTGTCATTCCCGCTTCATCGGCCAAGCTCGACTTGTTGACTTCGGAAACTCCGGCTTTGCACAACTTTGTTGACTTTGAAAGCGGGAATCCACTGCCTCCGCCTGTTTCCCGTTTGTTGTCACAGTTCAAAATAAAACCAAAACCCTGTCATTCCCGCACCATCGGCCGGGCTCGACTTGTTGACTTCGGAAACTCCGGCTTTGCCCAACTTTGTTGACTTTGAAAGCGGGAATCCACTACCTCCGCCTGTTTCCCGTTTGTTGTCACAGTTCAAAACAAAACAAAACAACACAAACCCAATTCCCTATCATACCCGCGCTATCGGTCGACTGACCAAACAAACTACTAAACCAAAACCCTGTCATTC
>JAUCGI010000149.1 GCA_030378035.1 Desulfobacterales bacterium HSG2 | reverse complement strand
CAGGGGAATATTATGTGTACGCGGTAAGCACCGTCACAGTCACCGAGCCGGCCGGACAGGATTCTGCCGAAGACGGCATACCTTAATTATATAAGATGAGACTGACAGCAACCCGGATGACAGCGCGCAGCTTTCCCTGTATTATGACACGGACAGCACCGGGAATGACGGCATCCTGATCGTCAGCGAGATGGATGAGGATGACAAGGCGGATGAGCATGCTTGGAACACCGCGGATGTTCCGCAGGGAATATTATGTGTGCGCGGTGATCAGTAACGGAACAAATGATCCGATCACCGCGTATGGCTGAGTATAAAATGAAGACTGTCAGTTTTACATTTTTATTATCCCCGGTTGTCGGTTGCCAGTCGCAGTCATCTCCGAACAGGGCATCCGGATTTATACGGAAGCCGGATAACACCCCCAATCGGGGTGTTATACAGTTAACTGTGAAAAACGGTTTGTCAGCCATGCTGTTTTTTTTTCAGAATATTATTGACAATATTGAATGACCGCACCTAACCCGGCGCTGAACGTGTCAAGATAAATCCGGATCGTTGGGATCGGGCGTTAGTCCGTGAAATTGGTCGGGGTCGGGGTCGGACCAAGCTGAAGCCCCGCCATTCAGGGAATGACACCTCAAAAACAGGCGTTTTTTGCCCTTAAAACCCCATTTTGGGGGGCAAAAACGTCACTTTAAGATTCCGGCTTCCTGAAGCCGGTTCTTTAAACTGACGTTTTTGCCCCTGAAAATGACGGTTTAAGGCCCAAAAACGCCCACTTTCCAAATGTTTTTCCTGAAAAAACAATGAGATGGCTTGGTCCGACCCCAACCAAACCCGCGACCCCAACCAAACTCCGAAATTTATCGCGGGGACAGAAGTCCTGACCATGGAGGAACTGAGGGCTTTGATACCGAAAAGTTCACTGTGCCGAGGATGGTATACCTTGATTATATAGCTTTCAACAAAAAGATTGAAGCGGTTTTTCGCACAACACGCCTCCGGCTCGACAAACATTTTGTTAAAAGCTCCATTAAGATGGACAGCGACCCGGATGACAGTGCGCGGATTTCCGTGTATTATGACACGGACAGCACCGGGAATGACGGCATCCTGATCGCGTCAGCGGGCTGGATGAGGATGACAAGGCGGATGAGTATGCTTGGAACACCGCGGATGTTCCGCAGGGGAATATTATGTGTGCGCGGTGATCAGTAACGGAACAAATGATCCGATCACCGCGTATGGCGGAGTATAAAATGAAGACTGTCAGTTTTACATTTTTATTATCCCCGGTTGTCGTGCTAGTTTTTTTCAGAAAGTCCTGGATGAAAAGACTTGACAACATATTTTATCTGTGGCAATTGTCAGATATGAGTGGGAAATTTCCGGACTGCCACAGGGATGTTATGCAGTTGAGGTTAAAACATGAAGCCTGTGCGCGGACAGGCGCAGCCATGGCCCCTCCGTCTCAGAACCACCCGTTGCACACGGACGAGCCGGTGAACTAAATCTCCTTTTACGTCGTGTGGATAATTCTGAGCTGCATTTTGTAATACTAGACACCCAGAATGAACCAAGCTATTCTGGTATTCTAAAAGAAGATAAACTTACCTAAGCGAGGGTGTAATGGATGAAAATAAAATGACTGTGCTCGGTGACCCAACCAAGTATTTCTTCATTTATATGTTAACACGAGACATTGGCCTGTCTCGCTCGATCCTGGATCTTGTAGATAACAGTGTTGACGGTGCACTTCGATTACGAGGTGAACGCTTCGATGGTCTTAATGTCGCACTTAATATAGATTCCAATCGTTTCTGTATCGTGGATAATTGTGGTGGTATTCCACTTGATATTGCGCGTAAGTACGCCTTCAGGTTTGGTCGATCACGTGAGGCTGAACCAACAAAACATTCTATCGGTCAATTTGGTGTGGGCATGAAAAGAGCCCTTTTCAAGCTTGGGGCTGAATTTCGGATCGAGTCTACAACCCAGACGTCACGCTTCGTTCTTCAAGAAAATGTCGAGGATTGGCTCAATCGCCAAGCTTGGGACTTTAAGTTCTCGGAACTTGAAGAGCCGGAGCAAGGCTTCCCTAAGGAAAGCCACGGAACATCAATTACCGTGACCCGTCTACACGATTCAGTAGCCGAAACATTCAATCTTGAAAACTACCGTAACAAGTTGAAGCTTGAACTGAAAGAAGCTCACCAAAACGCGATTTCAAGTGGCTTATCCATATCATTGAATGGCATTCCGCTCGACTATGATCCAGTGGACTTATTGGAGTCCGAGCAACTCAAGCCTGTATCACGGACAGAAATGTTCGGGGAACAGGTCCGGGTGAGGATATCTGCCGGTATAGGGGCTTCAGAGCCACAGGAAGCTGGTTGGTATGTCTTCTGTAATGGGCGACTAGTGCTTGGTGCGGACAAGACGGAACGTACTGGATGGGGATCAGGGGGAGAAACTGAGGTCCCGCGATTCCATAACCGTTGTGCACGCTTTAGAGGATATGTGTTTTTTGATGCCGAGAATGCTGGACTTTTGCCATGGAACACCACTAAAACTGGTATCGACTCTGACTCGAAGATATATCGTGCCGTCCGACTCCAGATGATCTCCATAATGCGACCGATTATCGACTTCCTCAATAAACTCAGCCGTGAGATGAAGTCTGATGAGGCTGAGAAGCCTTTACTGGATGTTTTGGAATCCGCATCACCGAAACCGTTGCAGGAATTGACACCGAGTGAAGTATTCATACGCCCTACGGTGGGGGTTTCTCGCGGACCTAAAACTGGAACGATCTTATACCGAAAGCCCTTGGAGGATATCAAAGTCTTAAAACGCGCTCTCGGTGTTTGGACTCAGAAGGAGGTAGGCGAGCGCACCTTTGAGTACTTCTTCAAACATGAGTGTAAGGACTGATACAATATGGCACAGATTGATTACAACCTGAGACCAGCAAAACATATAGAGCGTGTGATGCTTTCGCAAACTCTTCGCCGATTAGGTCCGTTTGGTGCAGTTGAGAGTTACCGGTATATCGGCTTCGGTGCTTTGTACTATCGCGACTTCCGCCTCTTTCACCGTGATTTAGGCATTACGGACATGTTAAGTCTTGAAATGGATACAAACAGGCAAGATCGCTATAAATTCAACGAACCTTTTAGTTGTGTTCAAACCGAGTTTGGGCATTCAACAGAATTGCTGCCCACTCTCGTGTGGGACGTGCGGACAATTTTATGGCTAGATTACACGGGAAAGCTCGATCGTGATATGTTGGCCGATGTAGGATTCTTCACGAGCAACTGCGTGCCTGGTAGCGTGCTTATTGTCACCGTGAATGTAAAAGCGGATCGTCTGAGCGATGGTCCTCTTCAGAAATTGACCGAGCGTGTTGGTATAGAGAATGTGCCGGAGGATTCAGCGGACAACACTTTAACTGGTTGGAGTCTTTCTGTAGCGTCGCGTCGCATTCTCAATAACAAGGTTCAGGAAATTTTAACTGCACGGAATGGCCCTCGTGCCGCTGGAGCAAGGATGCGCTTCCGGCAGCTATTCAACTTTGAGTACGCAGATCAAGCCAAGATGTTAACATTTGGTGGACTTTTCTTTGAAAAAGGACAGGCGGCGATTGCTGCGAGCTGTAGTTTTGAGTCGCTACCATTCATTAGGGAGGGGGCGGAACCATATCGGATTAAGGTGCCAAAGCTAACATATAAAGAAATTCATTACTTACAGTCGCAGTTTCCTGGAAATGGCAGCCCGATTGAACGGAATGGCGTACCTGTTGAAGATGTGGAGCGGTTCCGAGAAGTCTATAGGTATTTCCCGGTCTTCACTCCCACAGAGATTTAGAGCAGTGTTCTTCAACAGTGCAGAGTATCTACTTGTCTTCATCTTTGAAAGCCACTTCATCAAAAAAATCCTAACTGATTATAAGGAAACCGACACGAAAAGAAGAAAGGGCTCAGGCAGTCGTCTCTTGAAATGTAAAAGCCGGGGATCAATCCTCCGGCTAAAAGCTCAAGTACGCCGAAGTGCACTGTCATGTGTTACCGGCTACCAATTTAAGCCGGGACACCTTATATTAAACTATGAAAAACTACGAAAGAACACGAAAAATGTTTATGCCCGCAATTAAGTCCGTTTCGTGTTTAGCTTTATTTGGCTATCAACATAAAGCGGGACATTTTTGTAATAATTCATAAGTACCTGGCCATAAATTTTCGAGTATCTTCTTTATAATGGAAAATACTGCAAAACTTTTGGCCAGGTACTTACCACGAAACACACGAAACAGGAAACAGGGACCCGGTTGCGGGCGCAGACTTTTCGTGTCTTTTCGTGTCTTTTCGTGTCTTTTCGTGTCTTTCGTGGTTTGACACAGGCTGTCCCGCTTTAGATTGGTAGCCGCTTATTTCGTGTGTTTCGTGGTAGGAATTATTACAAAAACGTCCCGCATTAAGTTGGTAATCAGGAAAACAGAAACAAGAGAGGAGGTCATAATGACAGATCTTCAGGAAGCAGTGATAAATGATGACGAGGCTTATGAGGAGGAAGTGTATGAGGATTCCGAAGAGAGCGTCCGGCACCCGGACGAGACCGGAATCCTGAAACTTGTCCTTTTATCCGGACAGAAAATCCTCGAACTGCCCGCGGAGGATGGTGTACCATTGGAAACAAACTGGCATCGCATAGAGATGAATCTGCTGATAGATTCTCTCCACTGGCACTGGCGTGACCGCCGCGACTATTTTGTCGGCGGGAACATGTTCGTTTACTTCAGCCTACAGCAGGTGAAAAACAAGGATTACCGGGGTCCCGACTTCTTTGTTGTGAAGGGGACCGACGGCACACGGGACAGGGACTCCTGGATTGTGTGGGAGGAGGGGGGAAGGTATCCCGACGTGATCGTCGAGCTGGCCTCCCCGTCAACTGTTGACATAGATCTCGGACTGAAAAAGGATCTGTACGAGCAGACCTTCCGCACAGGAGAGTATTTCTGCTACGATCCCGCCGCTGAACGGCTCTTCGGCTGGGAGCTGATCCGAGGCGGATATGCGGAAATAAAACCGGACAGCCGGGGCAGGCTGCCGAGCCGGGAACTCGGTGTGCGGCTGGGTGTGTGGGAGGGCGAGTTCCTGAACGCCAGGAAACTCTGGCTGCGCTTTTATACGAATGAGGGTCAGCTTGTCCCGACCAAAGGCGAAGCCGAGGCTCAGCGGGCCGATGCCCAAGCTCAGCGGGCCGATGCCCAAGCTCAACGGGCCGATGCCGAGGCTCAACGGGCCGAAGCCGCAGATCAGCGGGCCGAAGCCGAGGCTCAACGGGCCGAAGCCGAAGCTCAACGGGCCGAATCCGCAGATCAGCGGGCCCAGGCTGCTGAAGCCGAAGTCGAGCGTATGCGAGCACTTCTGTCAAAACAAGGCATTCCCTGATCACAGTTCCAAATAAAAAGCCCTGCCGGCATAACCCGGCAGGGCCTGATTTTGTTGACATTCCAGGATTTGACTAAGTCGTACAAAATAAATTTTGTACTCCAGACTGGATCAAGCTTTTAGAGTGATAGCGCTCACAGGGCATATCTTAACACAGGCAAGGCATTCCTTACCCGGAAGCCTTTCCATATCCTCTTTGCCATAAAAGCTGATTACGGTATGGATTCCCCGTTTCGCAAATGTCAGAAGGGCGTGACCATGTTTCTTTCGGCAGACATAAATGCACTTGCCGCATAAAACGCACCGGTTGGGATAATAATTAAGAACGGGATGGCTGTCGTCTGTTTCGATATCTTTAAGGTGTTGTTCCAAATGCTTCGGTTTGAGGCCGACTTTCAGAAACTTGGCAATTCGCTGCAATTCACATTTCTTGTTGGCAGGACATTCTTTGCAGTTTACATGGTGTGTTGACAAAAGAAACTGAAGGGCAGTACGCTGCAACCGCCTCACCTGCTCTGTATCGGTCCTTACCACCAAGGCGTCCCTGACTTTGACAGTGCATGAAGCCACCGGTCTGCCCTCAATTTCGACAAAACAGAGCCTGCATGAAGCATGAGGCTCTTCCATCCCTTCGAGATAGCAGAGGTTTGGGACATAGATATCATTATCAAGGCAGACCTGAAGCAGGGGCATCCCCTCTTCAGCCTGAATTTCTTTATCATTTATTGAAAGATTAACTAATTTCATCAGTTCTAAATTTTAAGTTTTGAGGGTCAGTCAGAAGGGGCTAACACAGAGTTCAACAACGGGCGGGTTTGGCGATGCGCTTCATTGGCGATGCGGATCCCACCGATTCATGGTTATATTTTTCGTGTCCCCAGGATGCTGTCCTTTACTCAAAGTCAACACCATCTACTAATGATGCAATCCTCATAAGTTGCTCTTCATCAGCAATAACGATATTGTCGTCTGAAAGGCTATCATCTAAGAAGTCAAGAAAGCTAAATATCTCTTGCTGAAAAAAATCATCAGATTTTTCTGGCGGTAAAGGAATTTTTCCAAACTGTTTTTCATATGCCTGAATTGCCATAGAAAGCATAGGAATTAATGTCTTTGCATGAGATGGACTCATGTATACTATTAGTTCATCATCAGTAACAGATTCAAAGTTATCATCTGAATCAGAGTCTTGACCTGCTGACTTTCTCAAAAATTTAAACGAAAAGTCATATGGTGAGACTCCAAGTTCCAGATTATTGGAATAAAAGAAATTTTTAACACTCATTAATTGGCTTCTCCAAGGCAAAGGAATATTAATTAATGATAAGCACAGCGCCGAAGGCATCTGTTTCATCCTCTGGTTGGCATGAAATGATCTGTCAACCAGTAAATACAGTTTCCGTCTATCTCAACAAAACACTGTGCCCGCGTAACGACCTTCTGTTTTAACCTGACCCTCAAGTGTATAATATCCCATACAGCAGGCCGGAAACAGTTTCATTTCTATCTGCTTAAAGATATGTTGTCAAGCTTTTTCGGCTTTTCTCAAAAAAACAGTGCGGCTGACAAACTGCCTTTCCACAGTTACTGTTAGCTGGATAATACCTCGGTCAGGGTGTTATCCGACTTCCGCATAACCCTGTCTGAAGTTTCCGAAACTTGTAAAAAATGGTTAATCCAAACAGACTGATCGCTCGCTCAGTCTGCATGGCTCAAAAACTGAATTGTAAACGGTCAGTTGTCAATTGTCAGTGGCTTGCTGTGATCGGCAACAAACAACTGACAACAACTTACTTCTTTTCGACAATGGGTGCCAGATTGGGCGGCGACACCCTTTTAACAGCGTCATACTGGGGCGGACATGCCACCACGCACTCACCGCATTTCACACAGAGGACCTGATCAATTCCCTTCTTCCGGGTGCTGGTGGTGAATATGGCATCAACCGGACAGCATCCCACACACGCGTCACATCCTCGGGCGCATTTTTCCAGATCAATGTAAAAGGCTGTCAGAGGCCTGCAAATTCTGCCGGGGCATCGCTTTTCACTCACATGGGCCTCATATTCATCCCTGAAATACCGGAGGGACGTGAGCACCGGATTCGGAGCGGTCTTGCCCAGCCCGCACAGGGAACCGTTTCTGATGTCTTCACTCAGAAGCTCCAACTGCTCCGGATCCTCCTCACGGCCCTCCCCTTTGGTCATCCGCTCCAATATACTGAGCAGGTGACGGGTTCCGATTCTGCAAAAGGTGCACTTGCCGCAGGATTCGTTCTGGGTGAAATCAAGGAAGTATCGGGATACATCCACCACGCAGGTATCCTCATCCATGACCACCATGCCGCCGGATCCCATCATCGCGCCGGCTTCTGTCAGGGAATCAAAATCAATGGGCGTGTCCAGAAAATCCGCAGGCAGACATCCGCCGGAAGGCCCCCCGATCTGAACCGATTTGAACGCCTTCTTATCCGGAATCCCGCCGCAGATATCGAAAATAAGCGTCCGCAGGGATACGCCCATGGGGATCTCCACAAGCCCGGGATGAATCACATCTCCCACCACGGAAAAGATGGCAGTGCCAGGACTCTCTTTTGTGCCGATGCCCCTGTACCAAGCCGCGCCGTTTTTCAGAATGGGCGGAACAGACGCCAAGGTTTTGACATTGTTGATCACGGTGGGCTCTCCCTGAAGACCTTTTTCAACCGGATAAGGAGGCCGGTACCGGGGCATTCCCCTTTTTCCCTCAACAGACTCAATCAGGGCGGTCTCCTCACCGCAGACAAACGCGCCTGATCCCTGAAAAACGTCGATATCCAAATCAAAATCGGTGCCCAGGATGCCTTTGCCCAAAAGCCCCAGTTCCTTTGCCTGTTGTATGGCCTTTGTAACAAGTTTCACAGCAAGTGGATATTCGGCCCGGACATACACCATGCCCTTGTGAGCGCCTGTTGCATAAGCGCATAAGATCATCCCCTCAAGAATCTGGTGTGGATTACTTTCCAAAAGGGTTCGGTCCATGTACGCGCCGGGATCGCCTTCATCCGCATTGCAGATGACAATGGGAGAGACCGAATTTTTTGAGGAGACGCTCTTTCTGACCAGTTCCCATTTTCTGCCGGTGGGAAAGCCCGCGCCGCCTCTTCCTCTCAGGCCCGAATCCCGTACCTCCCTGATGACCTCATCAGGCAGCATCCGGAGCGATTTGACAAGCGTTGAATATCCGTCATCGGCAATGTAATCATAAATATCCTCCGGATCAATGTGTCCGCATTTTTCCATCACCACGCGCTTTTCCTGGCTGAATCGGGGGAATTCCATGACCGACGGAATGAGCTCGTTTTCCACCGTGGCACCATACACATGTTCAAACCGGGGGTCCCCTTCTTCCAAAAAAAGCTTGGTCAGCATCCTTGCCTTGCCAGCAGTCACTTCGTGATAGAAAACGGGCGGAAAGCCGGATTCGGGATGATCAATGACAACAACAGGCTCTGCATAACAATGACCCACGCATCCCACTGTGTGGATGCGGGCTTCGATATTTCGCTCCGCGAGGGTCTGTTCAAACGCGTATTTTGTCTCCATCGCGCCGGACGCGATGCCGCATGTCGCCATGCCGATATGTATTTTCGGAACCGGTGCCTCTGTGAATTCATTCCGGCGTCTTTCAGCCTCCTTCCGGATGGCGTCAAATAATTCTTCTCTCATTCTCTCTGTCCCCACTTCCCAGTTCTCACTTCTCCTCCTCCTCACGTCTCTCTCTTTCCGCTTTTTCTTTCTCTATCTGAATGCGTAAGAGAAGCCCTTCCACTTTGCTGGGCGCCATCTTTCCGTGAACCGTTTCCCCCACAAGGGCCACCGGTGCCAGAGCGCAACATCCCACACACGCGACCCTTTCAATGCTGAATTCTTTGTCAGAAGTGGTCTCCCCGTCCCTGATTCCGAGTTTTCGTTCAAAATTTTCAAGGATAATATCCCCTGCTCTGACATGACATGCCGTGCCGAGACACACCTTTATCGGATGTCTGCCCGGGGGATGAAATCGGAACTGATTATAAAATGTCGCAACGCCGAAGACCTCGCATGTCGGGATATCCAAATGTTCTGCCACCGTTTTTATCGCCTCGGGTGAAAGATAGGCATGTCTCTCCTGTATCATCTGGAGAATGGGAATAAGATCACGTCTTTCTTTTCCGAAATCCGCAACGTCGGAACGAATACTCTCCAGCATCGCCTCTTTTTCCGCGAGAATCGTCTCATCCATAAAAGCCACCCCTGTCAAATTTTCTCCAAAGCTCCGTAAGCCGCCTGAATTCTGTCTCGCAGCAAAAAGCAGAACCTTTCCAGCACATTAAATCCGAGGCCGGTGTTCTCCATCATCAGTTCTCTCAAATCTGATCCTTTCATAACCACGACCTTTGTCGGTTTCTGACATGCGGCAGATGACATGAGAAAATGGGATTCACCGAGAAGTGTGGACCAGCAGCCCAAAACCCTTCCTTTGCCCAGCGTTTCAATGATCACATTTCCTTTGCGCGCGCCCAGATCAACCGATCTTTCCAGGGATATGCGGCCCTCGGCAATGACATAAAGATGCTCTCCGAAATCATGCTGCTGAAACACATGCTCTCCGACTTCATAACTCTTCATATGGCAAAGGGCGGTAATTTTCTGAATGTCATCTTTTCCCAGTCCCTTGAAAAACTCGCAACTTTTCAGGGTAACTTCAATCTCTGAATTCTCCATATATGTTTCCTCTTTTCAATGTTCAAATTTCACTGACAACTATTGACAAGTCAGAAGTTTGCAATGTGGGATGAACCCTCTGTCCCTCAGTTTTTTAAAATTACATTCCGGGACCGCTTTTCTGATAATATTGAAAGCACCGCTCAAGTATTCATATTATAGGCATAAAAATATGAAAGTCAACAAATTGACACTATGCCTCCGAACAGTCCTTGATCTTCGTTTCGGCCAAATCCCGCTCTTGCTCTTGCTCTTGCTCTTGCTCTTGCTCTTGCTCTTGCTCTTGCTCTTGCTCTTGCTCTTGCTCTTGCTCTTGCTCTTGCTC
>JAUCGI010000225.1 GCA_030378035.1 Desulfobacterales bacterium HSG2 | reverse complement strand
AGCAAGAGCAAGATAAAGAGCAAGAGCAAGATAAAGAGCAAGAGCAAGATAAAGAGCAAGAGCAAGAGCAAGATAAAGAGCAAGAGCAAGATAAAGAGCAAGAGCAAGAGCAAGATAAAGAGCAAGATCAAGAGCAAGAGCAAGAGCAAGAGCAAGATAAAGAGCAAGAGCAAGAGCAAGAGCAAGAGCAAGAGAAAGAGCAAGAGCAAGAGCAAGAGCAAGAGCAAGAGCAAGAGCAAGAGCAAGAGAAAGAGCAAGAGCAAGAGCAAGAGCAAGAGCAAGAGCAAGAGCAAGAGCAAGAGCAAGAGCAAGAGCAAGAGCAAGAGCAAGAGCAAGATTATGGGCTATTCATACCAGTAGCTGGTATCTATTTTTAGTCTGGCATGTTCAATTTTATTGTTACACAGATTTAATGAAAGCTCGCCGTTGAATGGTAATATTTCATGTTCTGATATTCCCTTATCTTTTTCAATATCTGATTCAGGACCATACTGAAGACTGACGGAAACCTCACCGCTTACAGAAATGTGGCCTTCTGAATCTCCTACCTGAATGGATCGGATTACCAGATCCCCGATTTCTTCATAACTGCCGGATGCAGAGAGTGAATCAATGAGTTCCTGTCCTTCGGATTGAAGATATTCAAAAAGCGCATGTTTAAGCCAATCGATTTTTATGGTTGGATTTTTAGGGTTGGCAATAGTAATCAGTCGGAACTCATAACATAAGGATTTCGCTATTTCATGAAGGTTCTCAATTCTGCTTATATCCTCCTGGGTAAGCGGGGCAGTAGTGATTTCAAAAGCGATTACTTTTTCGTTTTTTTGAACAACAACATCAAATTCAGCGCCGTCTGTTTTTACATTTTTTTTGGCGGAGAATCTTTTATTTCTGTATATTCTTAAAATTTCTTCAATTTTTGCATCATGTAATGCTTTTGTAAAATAGGATTCAAATTGCCTCTTCATAATACCCTCTTATAATAGGCCGTCTAAATCAGCTAATTTCCTCTGCCCACTTTTTGGCCCCTGACATTCAGGCTGACTCCTGTTAAAACGGGCATTTCGGTCAAATTTTTTCAGGGGCGGAAACCGGGCAGAAAATAATGGCTAAAAACGGCATTTTTAGACGGCCTGCTCTTATAACCATGTTAATTTAATAACAGGTGACTGAGTAGGAAGAATCCGGCGAGATTTAATTATACCTGCCTCAATAAGAAAACAAGTTTCTGCATATATCTTTAACATATCATTTATTCCGCAATCCATAATTATCTCTATATCAAAATACGGATTATCGCTGCTTAAAGATGGCATGTCCAAATGAACAGATTCCAGGTATTTGATGTTTCTGTCATTAGGATATACAAACCCCTCAAGCAAATCCAAGGTTGGCTTCACGATGTTATGGACGTCTATTGTAGTGCTTTCATGGTTAAAATAGAAAATTCTCAGCCATAGCTTATCGTCTTCTGAAAATACCGGATTGTTTTCTGCCAACCCATACTGTTTTAAAATACTATGGATAAATTTTTTAACCTGTTTCTTTTTTGTTGCTTTCAGATTTACATTGGGAATTAATGGTTTGATAGCTTTCTGTTTTCTGTGTATTTTACTTAAACCGCTAGATAGGGGTAAGAGTATTGTAAAAATATCTTTCGACACTTTCCTTCACAATATCCATAGTACGCGATGAGTAACACAGAGAGCAGAGACAGCCGCAGAGACTCCGCGGCCCTCTGTGAATCCTCTGTGTTCTTTGTGGTTAAATCAGTTTTGAAAACTGATCACTGAGTAAGGACTTTGCCGAACCTGCGCTCACGCCCCTGATATTCCTTCAGAATTTGGACAAACTCTTCCCTGTTAAAGTCGGGCCACAGGGTTTTTGTCACAAAAATTTCCGCATAAGCGATCTGCCAAAGGAGAAAATTGCTGATGCGCATTTCCCCGCTGGTTCTGATCATCAGGTCCGGATCCGGCATTCCTCTGGTATAAAGATGGTCGGATACAAGTTCGGGGGTTATTGAATCCGGGTCAAGCTCGCCGTTTTTCGCTTTTTTTGCGATTTCCCGGGTCATGCTGACAATCTCAGCCCGCGCGCCGTAACTCAGGGCAAGATTCAGAGTCATGCCGTCATTCTTCTCAGTCAGCGCCATTGTTTCATGCAGCAGTTTCCGGACTCTTTCGGGCAGCCGCTCTGTCTGGCCGATGGTGCTGAGACGGATGTTGTTCTCCTGCATCTCCTGCAACTCTGATTTGAGGAACTTCCTGAGAATGGCCATCAGCGCAGCTACCTCGGCCTTTGGCCGTTGCCAGTTTTCCGTGGAAAACGCGTACAGGGTGAGGACGGAAATGCCGATTTTCCTCGCGGCCCTTACAATCTCCCGCACCACTTCCACGCCCCGCTCGTGTCCCCTCACCCGATTGAAAAGGCGTTTCCTTGCCCATCGGCCGTTGCCGTCCATGATAATGGCAACGTGGGAAGGGAGCTTCGTCATATCAAGATCTGCGTAAAAAGAATTAGAATTCAAGGATCTCTTTCTCTTTTTCTTTGTAAATGTCGTCGATAACCTTGATATTATCGTCCGTTATCTTCTGTACCTGCTCCTGCCCTTTGTACAAGTCGTCTTCCGTAATATCGCCGTCTTTCTTGAACCCCTTCAGCAATTCGTTCGAGTCTCTCCGGATATTCCGTGCGCCGACTTTATGCTCCTCACAGATTTTGCTGACAACCTTCACCAGTTCCTTTCTGCGCTCTTCGGTCAGCGGCGGAATGGCGATGCGTATGATCTTGCCGTCATTGGAGGGGGTCAGTCCCAGATCGGATTTCAGTATCGCTTTTTCAATATCCTTAATTACGGATACATCCCACGGCTGTATGACAATGAGCCGGCTTTCAGGAACAGAAAGCGACGCCATCTGATTCAGCACGGTCAGTGTCCCGTAATAATCCACCCGTATGCCGTCAAGAAGGGAGAGGGAAGCGCGTCCCGTCCGAACCCTGTTCAGTTCACTTTTAAGGGCAGTGTTTGTTTTGCCCATTCTGTCTTTGGTTTCCTGATATACGTCTTCAAGCATTTCCCCATTACCTCATAATGAAACAGAGCAATATATAAAAATTCTTGTTACAATTTCTTCATGCTTTATTATGGCCTGATACTTTCATGTTTATGAATCGCTTTGAACTTAGATATTTTATAATCATTAAAAGTCACAGAGTCAAGCTTCTTATTAAATAAAAAAGAAGTAAGCTTGGGGATTCCAAAACTCTTGATTTTGTTCAACCGAGACTTCAACCGAAAGAGGACCTTTGCCGACTGGCAAGTTGTATTATCCATACAGCGGGTCAGAAGGTCTTCAGTTATAGGGGAGTGGCGTTGGTCTGCTTCTTCCTACTGGCATTTCTGACCTTTATATAAAGGGATATTTTTTGACCAAATATTGGCATCCTTCATAAAAGCCGAAAGTGGTTTGCACTTTTCCAATCGGCATTTCACATCCCCACACAAAGGCACAAAGGCACAAAGAACAAAAGAACCCACCCTGACACCCGAAAGTGTAAACCGACCATAAGTGTAAACTTAGGGCTTAATCTTGCTCTTGCTCTTGCTCTTGCTCTTGCTCTTTATCCTAATAAAGAGCAAGAGCAAGATAAAGATAAAGATAAAGATAAAGATAAAGAGATTAAGTTTACACTTATGGTAAACCGACAAATGAAGGATGCCCAAATATTGTTGTAAAATTCAGTTCCCTCTGTGGCAGGAACCGCTTTTTCAGCTTTTACAGATATGCTGACACCGCTTTTTCAATGAAAACCGTCTGATCAGGGGAACAGTATTTTCATAAACTTTTGTAGGCTACGGCTGTTTTGTGGTTGCAAACCGCTTTTTGGGGAACACGCGTGTTTTCAGAAGCTTTTGCAGTCTGTCGTTTTGCGGTTATCATAAACCAGTTTTTGGGCCGTTTTGCGGTTATCATAAACCGGTTTTTGGGGAACACGCGTGTTTTTCAGGGCTATCAACATAAAGCGGGACATTTTGGTAATAATTTATACCACAAAACAAGCGAAACACATGAAACATGAAACAGGGACTCGGTTGCAGGCGTAAAGTTTTTCGTGTCTTTTCGTGTCTTTCGTGGTTTAACACAAGCTATCCCGGTTTGGATCGGTGGCCTTTTTCAGAAGCTTTTGCAGACTGCTGGGCCGTTTTGCGGTTATCTTCTGGAACACGCGTGTTTTCAGAAGCTTTTGCAGACTACTGGGCCGTTTTGCGGTTGTCACAAACCGATTTTTGAGGAACACGCGTGTTTTCAGAAGCTTTTGCAGAGGCCGTTTTGCGACTTACAGATTTGAAAAATTAATTTGAACAGCTTTCCATAATTTGATGTATGACGACAAGGCAATTGAAAAACAACGCTTGACATTTATGATATAATAAATGCTTTAAACCTTAAAAAAGGTAAGAGAGGTAATTATGATCGCTGAACCAAATATTAAACATGCTAATAAATTCAATGAACAATATTTTGATGTAGCTTATAAAACTTCAACACAAGGCATACAAAAATGTGTAGGTGTCTCAGAAGAATTTTGCGACGAATTTAATAAAGTTGCTCAAGCTACTAACCTTGAAATAAAAAATGGTAAAAAACCTAAATTTATAAAGATAGCATAACCCAAAGAGGTTTTCGTGACAGAGGTTTACACAGAAGAGACTTTATTTAAATCTCTTAACCAAAAGGAATTAAAAGAATTAGCTGACAAATTCAAAGAATATAAAGAAAACAAGGCTGGAAATACTATTGGAATAAAACTTGGAAATCCATATTTCGGAAAAGATGAAGCCTTGACTTATCCTCCTGAGATTAGAAATATCCTCTACAAAATACACTTCAAACCAGACTCCCCAAAATCTGCTGTAAAAAAATGGAATTCAAATATACAGCGTGGATGCATCCCAACTTCAGATCATATAATCATCTATTGTAGAGGTAAGAAAAATACAGATTCTTAATTTACTGATAGATGGTCATAAAAAAATAAAAGATATCAATATTCTAAAAATGAATTTTGCAGATCCTTTTATGGCGCAATATTAGTATTTCTTTGTTATGTTGATCGTGTCAAGATAAATCCAGATCGTTGGGATCGGGCGCAAGTCCGTGAAATTCGATATTGTTGTCCGGCGGGTGATCGCTCTGTGGAGTCCCCGCCCGGCCAAAGTGTGAATTCTGAGATTCAGACATTCAAACAGGCGAAGCCCATACAGCAGTTTTGCAACCAGATCATACGGATATGACAGATGAGCGATGACAGCATGAACCTCTTCCTTTGATAACACACAGGGATACAAACAGACAGGCAAAAAAACTTATGGGTAAAGACTGGAGGGTGTCATACAGTTGAGGCAGGCTTCAGAGATAAGACCCCTTCTTTTTGGCAGTCTGCGCGAGTGTGAGAACGTCAACCTGCCTGCCCCGTGACGCAACATTTCCCTGGCGCACTCGTTCGCGGCTGACCCGGTGGTGAAAACGTCGTCCACAAGGACGATCCGGCTTCCATTTATTTTCGACAGATTTCTGGCTTCGAACGCACCCTTCAGATTCTTTGTCCGCTCCTTATGGTCCATGCCGACCTGGGATTCCGTGGCCCGGGTTCTTATCACGATCTCCCGCACAAATTGGATGTGGGAGATATCGATGTTCATTTTTCGGGCCATCTGAGGCCACTTTCTGAACATCATGTACGCCTGGTTGAACCCTCGCTGTCGGAACCTTTTTATGTGCAGGGGAACCGGTGTGATGATGTCCACATCATTTATATCCCAGTATTTTATGAAGGTGGAAAAAAGGAGCAGGCTGAAGGGTCTCGCGAGCCATATTCTTTCATTGTACTTGTACTGATGGATCGCCTTTTCAAGGGACTGATCATAAATGCCGTAAGCCCGGGCCATGGCGAACCGGTTCGGTTGCATGCTACATCTTTTGCAGAGCTGGTCTTTTCTTTCCCAGTTTCTGAACATCAGGCCGCACTGGGTGCAGATCGGGGATTCCACCGGTGAATTTCACTATGTAGTCCTGGCACAGGCAGGGCCCCATGACCAGTGCAAAGTCGGCCTCTCCCCGGGCTGTCTGGGAATACCTGGTCTGATGCTTACCCGACATGGCGTTAATGACCCTCATGGATTCTTCTTTGGTCATGACTGTCGGCAGTCTTTTTTTTGTTTTGGCTCGGACAGAGTCGATACCCTGAGGCAGTTCGATTTTAAGAAACTGCTGATAAAGAAACAGCAGGGCATTGAATGCCTGGTTCTGGGTGGAGGGGGCCACATTCCGGTTAACTGCGAGATGGGTCAGAAACGCTTCGATTTCCGGCTTTCCCATTTCACGGATGGGCTTGTGGTTGTGAAAAATGACATATCTTTTTATCCATGAAAGGTATGCCTCTCCGGTTCGGATGGAATATTGTTTCATCCGGATAAAATTACCTGCCTGCTTCGTGAGTGCCGCGAGATCATCTTTCTGATGAGCGGAGGAGTCTGTATCTTTTCCAGCAGACGATTTCAGAGCGGGGTGTTCGGACTTTTCAGATTCATAAACATGCCCCGGGTGTTTCGGGGTTTCGGTCCGAGCCGAACTGATATCCGGCAGATCAGTGTTAAACAACTGCCGGTAAAGAAACAAACGCCTGCTTCCGTGTGCCGGGAGCGGCGTTCAGATCATCCGTCAGGTGGCTGAGAAACGCATCGATTTCCGGTTTTCCCATTTCAAGAGGATGGGTTTTGTTGTGAAACAGGATATATTTCCTGATCCATGATACATAAGCCTCTTCGGTCTGAACGGAATATTGTTTTGACCGGATGAGATCGCGTACCTGATCCAGAAGCTTTTTTTTCGGCTGTGTGTTCATTTATTTTTTATTTATGCTTGACTTCTCAAAATGTTCATGTTATCAGCTTTTTTCAGGTGATTATGAATCAGCTTCCTATCATTATATTATATAAGAAGCAAGCACAAAATTTGTGGCATCCTTCATTTGTCGGTTTACACTTTCGGGTGTCAGGGTGGGTTCCTTTGTTCTTTGTGCCCCTTGTGCCTTTGTGTGGGATGTGAGATGCCGATTGGAAAAGTGTGAGCCACTTTCGGCTTTTATGAAGGATGCCAAATTTGTTAATGTCGAAGTTTAACAAACTTTTGTGTTAAAAAGGCGGAATCCGTGAGTTTGAATCTGTCGCGTATGTTTTATTCAGGCTTTGATGTTTCGGGGATAAACAGGAGGTTTCCTTATCTGATGAAAGCACGGCTAACTTTGAGACCCGGTCAGAAAGGCACTCTGAAACTGGCTGAGGAATACGGAGGCAGTCTGATTTATGTCCGATACCGGTATGACGAGGAAAGAAAAAAGCGGATAAGGACGGCTGAACTTATTGTTGATGAGTGGGAACCGCGGAGTAACGCGGGAGATCCGACTGCCGAACCGCGGAATTGCATTGTGGCTGATTCGGTCGTCGGTGTCCGTGTCGGCCTGCGCGAGAAGGATATGCGGACCCGGATAAAGAAGGCGGGCGGGAAATGGGACCGGAAAAGGGGTGTGTGGCTTGTCCGTTATGAAAAGGTTGTGGAACCGGGGATTGAGGAGCGTGTGGTGGAAGATCCGGATTTTTCTGCCTGACATTTTTCGGCATCACAGGTGTAAACTTAAAATTCCTGATCTCAAAGAAGTTTGGGCATCCCTCGTTTGTCATCTGACGCTTTTGAAAGAACAGCGGGACGCGAATGTACGCGGATAAACGCGGATGAGTTCATTCTCCCAAAAAAAGCGCGAAGTTTGTTTCTGAAGTGATATGAAAGATGTGGAAGTTTGTTTGTAAAATAAGTGTGAACTTAAAACTCCTGATCTTAGTCAGACGGACCGGTTCTCAAGTTTACACTGAAGTTTGTTTGTAAAATATTTTTGGATGGGGATATGCCCGGGGTATCTTATATCATATACCCGGTATCTTATATCATATACTTG
This sequence comes from Desulfobacterales bacterium HSG2, assembly GCA_030378035.1. Lineage (GTDB taxonomy): Bacteria > Desulfobacterota > Desulfobacteria > Desulfobacterales > 4be13 > JAUCGI01. Next base: position 2,529 of record JAUCGI010000225.1, on the reverse strand, counting down.
GCATCTTATATCATATACTCGATGACGGAAGTTCCGTCTGAGGCTGAAAAATATGCGGGTGGCAGTATCCCGTATTATATGCTCGGTATCTTATATTATATACCCGGTATCTTATATGGGATACCCTGCCACGGAATTTCCGGGCGGATGTGAAAAGTATATGGATGTATATGTCCGGAGGGTATCTTATATCATATATTTGCATCTTGTATGGGATGCTTGCATCTTGTATGGGATGCGTGATAGGCTGCGATTTTGCGGCATAATAACAAGTTATTTTTTCTGAATACATACGAGAAATTTATGATGGAAATACAAATCTTATCAAATTTTGATTCTCCAATTGGCGAAATAATCAATCAAGAGTTGTGCAATGCAAACTCAGTGAGAATAGCTGTTGCTTTTTTGAAATTTTCGGGGTTGGAGGTCATTCAGCAGCCATTGTTTAACTGTTTAAGCAACAATGGAAAAGTTGAGATAATTGCAGGGCTTGATTTTAAAACTACTGATTCGGACTCAATGTGTTATCTCGTTGATTTGCAAAAACAAACGCCAAATCTGAAATTTTATTGTTACAATAGTAAGACGAATATTGCGTTTCATCCCAAAATTTATCTCTTTGAAACTGGGCAGGAATCAACAGGAATTGTTGGCAGCTCGAACCTTACAAAAGGTGGGCTACTTACGAATTTTGAGACTAATATTGTTATCAGAGAAGCAAAGCCGGCTTGCTATTTTTCACAGCTTGAGGCAATTTATAACTCTGTCAGATTCAGCGAGTTCATTTTTTCACCGGATAAAGAATTTTTGGATCGGTATTCTTTTATCTATAAGGCATTCTTGGAAAATGAAGATAAAGCGAAAAATGAAAGTAACGTTCAAGAAGCCATCAGCCAGATTCAAAGGCATGAGGAATTTTTACGACCATCGTTGAGAAGTTTGATTATTGATGTGATTAAAGAGGAGAAGGCAAAAGGAAAAGAGTGTGCCAAATTGGAAACAATTTATAAAGAAGTTAGGAAATTAATCAAAGAAAAAGAATTATCATTCAAAATGGATACTTTTGAAAATTCAATTAGAGGCGAACTGAACAGACATAAAATAGATAGCAATAGTCCAAATAGTATGCGTCTGTTTATTCGTATATCAAGAGGATGCTATTCTCTTAACCTATAAACTCCGGGCAAGAGTTATGAGTACTTCGCCTCTGGTGAAAGAAAAGGGCGGCGGAACAGAGCAGTTTATGCAACACTCCGGCTGCAAAGAAAAAATAACCCGTCAATGAAGCGGGTGCGACATGAAGTCGCTGATTTGATTGTTAATTTCGTTCCTTACTATAAGGAGCGAAGGTTTAACCTGTCGTGTTGCCGACAGTTTCTTACTCCGACATGCGTCACTGGCAACGGTGGGGTGTGAGAGATCGGAGGACAATGTAGCCCTCATGCCGCAAGGCATGGGAGAGAAAATCGTGAGAAATTCTCAACTCTGGCAGCATCGCAAGCCGGATGGGAACTAAGAAGGACGATATGCGTAACATATGTGAATTGCTGATAAACGTCGTGAACGCACGACAAGCTAAAGATGCTGACAAGCTTGAACCAAAAGGTGAGGGGTACGGACAGGGCAGTCCGCTGTTGTCAGCCTGCGATTCCCCCGGCGGATAGGCAGACGCTACGTCGTCATGGTCAGATCATGCGGAACATGATAAGCCCGTATTTCTCCTCCGCAGAGAGGTAGGAAGCCGCAAGGCGTACCGAAGGGAGTGCGGGCAGGGGATGTCGGAGAAAGCGAAAGCCGCATTGTAATGATGCGGATAGCGGCCATGCCGCAGCCCGAAAGGGCGCAGACTTCCGACAGGTGGCGGATCACGGGAAAGATTACGAAAAGTTTTGCCGCAGTCAGCATGGACAGACACCGGGCATTCGTGCCGACAGGTGACGGCGCTGCGGACGGGCAACCGTAAACTGTGTATGAATCCGTACCGTGAAGTCGGCGGAGAAAGTTTTCCGCCGGCGGGTGCTTCACGGCGCCTTATCGCTGCGTGAGCCGTGTGCGGGGAAACTTGCACGCACGGTTCTTGGGGGACGGGGGTGTGGTAACATCCCCCTGTTACCCGACACGGGGCGCATCGGCAATGAGGCGCATCGGAAAACCCCGCCCGCCGCTGAACTCTGCGTTCGGCAACAAGTCACTGAAAGTTATTTAGATGAATGATTTAAAAACGATTTTATTAAAACGTGAAGCATCTATGTCTTCCATGTCAATTGGTATGGGTCTAACTCAACTAAGACGATATGATTTTGCTCAGACAGGTTATTTTTATAGCAGTATCTTCTTAATATCTACCGGTTTAGAACGATTATTGAAATTGATACTTATATATGATTATCGTTTGAAAAATAATAATACATTTCCCGATAATAAGAAATTAAAAAATTTTGGTCATAATCTTAAAGATTTAATAAACAAATCAATTCAAATTTGTAAAGACTATGATCTTGAAATGGAAACACATTTCTTTGATAATGA
>JAUCGI010000020.1 GCA_030378035.1 Desulfobacterales bacterium HSG2 | reverse complement strand
GCATTCTGACCCGGAATCCACAAACCCTGTCATTCCGGGCAGGATGTCGGAAGCCGGTTCTTCTCAGACCTTGGTTAACTCAGAACGAGGCTTCCGGCATTCTGACCCGGAATCCATGTGTGAATTTACGGGATTCCTCCCAAGCTCGCGGGGGATTGCCAAATCCCCCTCCCTGCTTTCTTATTCGGATTTGCCAATCCGAACCGGGCAGATCCACCCAAGCTCGCGGGGGATTGCCAAATCCCCGCCATCCCAGATCGCAACGCATCACTTTGACGCTACATCACAAAACCTGTCATTCCGGGCAGGATGTCGGAAGCCGGTTTTCCCCAGACCCTGGTTAACTCAGAAACCGGCTTCCGGCATTCTGACCCGGAATCCACAAAGCCGTTTAAAAAGACTCCACATTCAGTTTTAACGCGACATCACAAAACCTGTCATTCCAGGCAGGATGTCGGAAGCCGGTTTTCCCCAGACCCTGGTTAACTCAGAAACCGGCTTCCGGCATTCTGACCCGGAATCCACCTTTAAAAAAAACTCCGTCACATTTAATCTTAACGCGACATCACCCCCTGTCATTCCGGGCAGGATGTCGGAAGCCGGTTCCTCCCAGACCTTGGTTAACTCAGAAACCGGCTTCCGGCATTCTGACCCGGAATCCACAAATCCGTTTTAAAAAACCTCCACATTCAGTTTTAACGCGACATCACAAAACCTGTCATTCCGACCCGGAATCCACAAATCCGTTTAAAAAGACTCCACATTCGCAGTTTTAACGCGACATCACAAAACCTGTCATTCCGGGCAGGATGTCGGAAGCCGGTTTTCCCAAGTCTTTGTTAGCTCAGAAATGAGGCTTCCGGCATTCCGACCCGGAATCCACAAATCCGTTTTAAAAAGACTCCGCATTCAATTTTAATGCGACATCACAAACCCTGTCATTCCGGGCAGGATGTCGGAAGCCGGTCCTTCCCAGACCTTGGTTAACTCAGAACGAGGCTTCCGGCATTCTGACCCGGAATCCATCTTAAAAAAACTTCCGGCGCATTTAACTTTAACGCGACATCACAAACCCTGTCATTCCGGGCAGGATGTCGGAAGCCGGTCCTTCCCAGACCTTGGTTAACTCAGAACGAGGCTTCCGGCATTCCGACCCGGAATCCACCTTTAAAAAAAACTCCGCCACATTTAATTTTAACGCGACATCACAAAACCTGTCATTCCGGGCAGGATGTCGGAAGCCGGTCCTTCTCAGACCTTGGTTAACTCAGAAACCGGCTTCCGGCATTCTGACCCGGAATCCACCTTAAAAAAACCTCCGGCGCATTTAACTTTGACGCGACATCACAAACCCTGTCATTCCGACCCGGAATCCAGAAAATCGTGTCACTTTTTGCGGCACGATTTGGAAAATCGTGCCACGTCTGTCCGGAATGACAGCTTTGGCGGTGCCGGGTTTGTCGGGGATTCCCGTAATTTCCATGTGTGGATTCCGGGTCAGAATGCCGGAAGCCGGTTTTCGGTTAACCAAGGTCAGGGAGAAACCGGCTTCCGACATCCTGCCCGGAATGACAGCTTCTGAGATGCCAAGCTCGCGGGGGATTGCCAAATCCCGCCATCCCAGATCGCAACGCATCACTTTAACGCGACATCACAAACCCTGTCATTCCGGGCGGGATGTCGGAAGCCGGTTCTTCCCTGACCTTGGTTAACCCAGAACGAGGCTTCCGGCATTCTGACCCGGAATCCACAAATCCGTTTTAAAAAAATCTCCGCATTCAGTTTTAACGCGACATCACAACCCCTGTCATTCCGGGCAGGATGTCGGAAGCCGGTTCTTCCCAGACCTTGGCTAACTCAGAACGAGGCTTCCGGCATTCTGACCCGGAATCCACAAACCCTGTCATTCCGGGCAGGATGTCGGAAGCCGGTTCTTCCCTGACCTTGGTTAACCCGGAAACCGGCTTCCGGCATTCTGACCCGGAATCCACCTTAAAAAAACCTCCGCCACATTCAGTTTTAACGCGACATCACAACCCCTGTCATTCCGGGCAGGATGTCGGAAGCCGGTTCTTCTCAGACCTTGGTTAACTCAGAACCCGGCTTCCGGCATTCTGACCCGGAATCCACAAATCCGTTTTAAGAAAACCTCCGCATTCAGTTTTAACGCGACATTACAACCCCTGTCATTCCGACCCGGAATCCACAAATCCCTTTTAAAAAAACCTCCGCATTCAGTTTTAACGCGACATCACAAAACCTGTCATTCCGGGCAGGATGTCGGAAGCCGGTTCTTCTCAGACCTTGGTTAACCCGGAAACCGGCTTCCGGCATTCTGACCCGGAATCCACAAATCCGTTTTAAGAAAACCTCCGCATTCAGTTTTAACGCGACATCACAACCCCTGTCATTCCGGGCAGGATGTCGGAAGCCGGTTCTTCCCAGACCTTGGCTAACCCGGAAACCGGCTTCCGGCATTCTGACCCGGAATCCATGTGTGAATTTACGGGAGGAATCCACAAAGCCGTTTTAAAAAAACCTCCGCCACATTCAATTTTAACGCGACATCACAACCATGTCATTCCGGGCAGGATGTCGGAAGCCGGTTCTTCCCAGACCTTGGTTAACCCGGAAACCGGCTTCCGGCATTCTGACCCGGAATCCACAAATCCGCATTCAATTTTAACGCGACATCACAACCCATGTCATTCCGGGCAGGATGTCGGAAGCCGGTTTTCCCTAGGTCTTTGTTAACTCGAAAACGAGGCTTCCGGCATTCTGACCCGGAATCCATGTGTGAATTTGCGGGAGCTTGGCGTCACAAACCCTGTCATTCCGGGCAGGATGTCGGAAGGCTGTTCTTCTCAGACAGCTTTGGCGACGCCAGGATCGCCGCAAATTCCATGTGTGGATTCCGGGTCAGAATGCCGGAAGCCGGTTTCCGGGTTAACCAAGGTCTGGGGAAAACCGGCTTCCGACATCCTGCCCGGAATGACAGCCTTGGCGACGCCAACCCGATGGGGATTCCCGGAATGACAGCTTTGGCGACGCCAACCCGATGGGGATTCCCGCAAATTCCATGTGTGGATTCCGGGTCGGAATGCCGGAAGCCGGTTTTCGGGCTAACCAAGGTCTGGGAGAAACCGGCTTCCGACATCCCGCCCGGAATGACAGCTTTGGTGGCTTCCGACATCCTGCTCGGAATGACAGCTTTGGTGATGCCAACCCGATGGGGATTTCCGTAAATTCCATGTGTGGATTCCGGGTCGGAATGCCGGAAGCCGGTTTCCGGGTTAACCAAGGTCTGGGAGAAACCGGCTTCCGACATCCTGCCCGGAATGACAGCTTTGGTGGCTTCCGACATCCTGCTCGGAATGACAGCCTTGGTGATGCCAACCCGATGGGGATTCCCGTAAATTCCATGTGTGGATTCCGGGTCGGAATGCCGGAAGCCGGTTTTCGGGTTAACCAAGGTCTGGGAGAAACCGGCTTCCGACATCCCGCCCGGAATGACAGCTTTGGTGGCTTCCGATATCCTGCTCGGAATGACAGCTTTGGTGATGCCAACCCGATGGGGATTCCCGTAAATTCCATGTGTGGATTCCGGGTCGGAATGCCGGAAGCCGGTTTTCGGGTTAACCAAGGTCTGGGAGAAACCGGCTTCCGACATCCTGCCCGGAATGACAGCCTTGGAGAGGCCAACCCGGTGGGGATTCCCGGAATGACAGCTTTGGCGGTGTCAGGCTCGCCGGGGATTCCCGTAAATTCCATGTGTGGATTCCGGGTCAGAATGCCGGAAGCCTCGTTCTGGGTTAACCAAGGTCTGGGAGGAACCGGCTTCCGACATCCTGCCCGGAATGACAGCTTTTGAGATGCCAAGCTCGCTGGGGATTGACGTAAATTCACGCATGGATTCCGGGTCAGAATGTCGGAAGACTCGTTTCCGGGTAATCAAGGTCTGGGAAGAACCGGCTTCCGACATCCTGCCCGGAATGACAGCTTTTGAGATGCCAATCTCGCTGGGGATTGACGTAAATTCACGCATGGATTCCGGGTCAGAATGTCGGAAGACTCGTTTCTGAGTTAACCAGGCCGTGGATTCCCGCTCTCGTCAAAAAACGGATCAATGTCGGAGTTTTTCAGGTCAACAAGCTGAAGCCATGCGATGGCGGGAATGACGTGTTTTTCCTGCTCTCGTCAAAAAACGGATCAATATCGGAGTTTTTTCAAGTCAACAAGCTGAAGCCGTACGATGGCGGGAATGACGTGTTTTTCCCGCCCTGTATGGATGGCTGAACGGTTGATGGCTGACGGATGATTTTAGATTTTAAATTTTAGCTTGACAATTCTGTCAGAATCGAATACATAGGCAAACATATTTAAGATTCATTAAAATTTTTCTGTTGGTTAAAAGCTCTGTAAAAAGGATTAAATATGACAAATAAACGCTTTATCGACCTCAGTATTCACATCGAACCCGATCTCCCCAGTGATCCGCCGATGATGATCCCCAAGATTGACTATGTTGATCACACCATGGGCGCTGAACAGATGAAAGATTTTTTTCCCGGTATCGAGAAAAAAGATTTGCCGGGAGGTCTGGGCTGGGCCGTGGAGATGGTATCTCTTACCACGCATTCGGGTACGCATCTGGACGCCCCTTATCACTACCATCCGACCATGGACAAAGGCAAACCTGCCCTGACCATCGACGAGATACCGCTGGAATGGTGCTTCGGTGACGGCGTTCTCTTAGACTTTCGCCACAAGGCAGACGGCGAGCGGATTACTCCGACGGATGTGAAAAAGGAACTGGAGAGAATCGAATATAAAATCAAGCCCTTTGATATTGTGCTGATTCAGACCGGCGCGGATGCGGCTTGGGGAACAGAGGAATATCTTGTCAAAGGGGCCGGTATGGACAGGGAAAGCACGCTCTTTCTCACAGAGCAGGGTGTCAAGGTCGTCGGAATCGACGCGTGGAGCTGGGACAGGCCCCTGCCTTATCTCGCAAAGGAATTCCAGGAGACCGGAGATCCCCGGGTGATATGGGAGGCCCATTTTGCCGGCATAGAAATCGGCTACTGCCACATGGAGAAGATGACCAACCTCTCGGCCATAGGAAGGCCGCATGGTTTCACGGTCTGCTGTTTTCCCATAAAAATCAGAGGGGCCAGCGCGGGATGGGCTCGTCCCGTGGCAATTGTGGATGAAGACTAACCCCATCCCGACCACACCTCATCCATAATCGGAGGCGGTTTCGGCTTTTCCTTTTCTCTTTTAAAATAGCGTCTTATGACCCTCCTGTGGCGTGGAAGAATTTCAGGGGTGAAGGCTGAACCGCCGCCTTCGGTCGCGCCGGACAAAGCGCCCGGTTCGGCAGGCACAATCTCTTTGTTTTTTTCGGGAGATGCATGGCTGACGCCGATCCGCATACTTTTTCTCACGGACGGGACTCGGGAGAGCGGTAGCACGTCTTCCTTAAAGCCCACCCTGTTTTCAGAGGTTCCCTCTGTCCATGTCATTTCCGCATCCGCACCGCCCCTGCTGATTCCGAGCATCTGACCGATGACCGCAATATCATCGGGCGTCAGACCTTCTGCATTCTCATTCAGAAAGGCGGCAAGCTCTGAACTGTCGGCTTTGCTGAGGGCTGCGGATTTTTCACAGAACTTTTTCTCTGTCAGTTTTGCCTGATGCAGACGTTTCAATTTCCCGACAATATCCTCTTTGCAGATATTCAGGTTTGAACGCAGTCTTTCCATGAGCGCAGGCGTGAGCGCGGCGTTCTGAATCGCCTCCGCGACTTCTTTGTCAAGAAATTCAGACAAATCGAGGCCCTCTTTTCCCATCTCCTGAAGCATTTTCGTCAGTTCGGCCATCACTGCCGCTCTCAGATCAGGATTTGAATCAGAAATTTCATCTGACAGTTCAGCCATATTCTGCGCCCGGTTTAACGCCTTCATCTTTGCCGGCGCGTTCTCTGCATAATTTTCAGCCTGGGAAGAGACGCGGTCATTAATATGATCCAGTGATTCCCATGTCCCGGAAGGGTCGCTGCCCATGGCCTCCTCGGTCAGTTGTTTCAACTGCGCCTTCATTTTCTGCGCTTCGGAAGATTCTATGATATTCTCTTCTTCGAGCATATCAATTTCCGCGCTGAGGTCTTTGACAACCTCTCCGATTTCAAGGGGGTTATCAGCGGCGATCAGACCGGTGAAGCAGTGAGGCGTGAACGCGCTGGCCCCGACAAACAGAACAGCCATTCCCAGGATGACCCATTCCCGGAAGCCGCGCCATGTCACAGCAGGGCAACGGATATCCGCTTTCAGAGCAGGCCATTGGGATGCGTCCGCTTCATATTGCGCCATCAGAAGGCCCTTCAGGTCGTTATATCGGTCCAGTAATGCGACAGCATCGGACCGATCCGGCAGTTTTCTCCATTCAACAAGCAAAGCGGTTAAGAATACCGGCAAAAGCCCAGCGCCTCCCCAGAGAACATATACTTCCGGAACGCCTGACATGGCCCGAAGTATCAGCATGGCCGCTCCCCACAAAAAAAGATAAAGAGCCGCGATGGAGAGAAAACGCCCAAGGGTCAGGCAGATGAGCAGTTTTCGCAAAAATTGTTTGACAGATTTGTCGATTTTTTTCATGATATTCGCTCCTCAAGTTTTCTGAGTAGTTCCCGGCTATACCTAATATGAGTACAGGAATATCAATGTCGGAAACTCCTCTGTGTTCCAAATCCCATATAAACTGTTCAAAATACGAGACTCCGGTTGACATATCATTTGCAAATTCCTTGATCGGGACAATCTCAACTCCCGCGTCAATTATTCCCAATTTATTGAAAATAGTCATTTTGGCACAAACATTACAGACCATGAAAGCATACTTGCCGAATTGGACCTCCATGTCAAGTCTGTTTTTCACAAAGTCCATGTCACGATAGGCAGAGGTGGATATTGGCGGAGCCTGATAGTCGCCGATATAGTATTCTGTCGAATATTCACAGGGAATTTTGTGGTTATACCAACCGAACGCATTAAATTCTTTTTTAAAAGACTTGTTCAAAGAAGGCGGACTGTACAGCGTTTTGTCCCACATAGTTTTCTCTTTGCTTATTTTGCTTTTATGTTCCTCGCTGTTGACTGCGTTTATACATCCCATGATTTCAGTCAGTTCATTGCCAAACTTTTCTTCAATCACTTCTCTGCCTCTTTTAAAAGAACAGACTCCCGCGATAATCATTCAACTCTCCATTCCAAAGGGATCTGAGACACCCTTTCCCTTCCGGTCGGCTCGTGAACAGGTTTTCCCATAGGTCTCAGACACAGTGTTCCGTTTGAAAAGGAAACGATACGTTCACGGGCAATGCTGACATAATCGGATTCCTTCTCACTTCCCATCGCACGCCTGTTGTTTTTGACAGCGGCAATCAGAGACGACCCCACACCGGCATAGGGATCAAACACCCAGTCATCCTCACCGGTCAGTGCGAGAACGCATCTTTCAACCAGTTCGACCGGAAACTGACACGGATGAACGGTTTTTTCGCAGTGATTCGACTTGACATTGGGTATGTTCCATACAGCCTCATCCCAGTCGTCTGACAGTCCCTCCCACACGTCCGAAGGATTTTTTCCCTTCGGATTTCCGGACAACCGCCCTTTTTTGGCGCCTTTGTAATGACGTTTGCCGGGATACTTTGAGGGAACCCGGACCGGGTCAAGGTTGAAAACGTATTTTTCCGTCTTTGAAAACCATAATATGGTTTCATATCTTCCTGAAAATCTGTTTTTGCAGTGCAGACCGTGACCGAAATGCCATATAATTCTGTTTCTCAGAAACATTCCCAAATTTTTGAAAATGTCATAGTAATAAATGTCAAGCGGATACACTTCGCCTTCTTTCACATAGTTGCCCACCTGCCAGCAGATGCTGCCTGTGTTTTTCAAAATACGGTGAAACTGTTTCACGGTCTGTGCCTGAGTTTCCAGATATTCCTTAATGGCAACTTTCTTTTCATATTCTTTCCCCAAATTGTACGGCGGGGAGCTGACTATCAGAGTCACGGAATTATCAGGCACGGTTTTAAGAAAATCATTCACATCGCCGTGATAAAGAACGATGTTTGAATCCGGCTTGAAATGCGATTCGATTTTTTTCGGTTCTTCAAATAAGTGCAGATTTTTCATAACATGATTTTAAATAAGTTTGTTTCTGATTATAAGTACCCGTGCAAAAATTTTGTAACATTTTTATGACATTTTATCTTCCGTCTCTTTCGTGGATATCCACTCACAAACCACGAAACACACGAAAAAAACATCTTTCGTTTCTTTCGTGTTTTTCGTGGATATCCGCTCACAAACCACGAAACACAAAAAAATAATATCTTTCGTTTCTTTCGTGTTTTTCGTGGATATCCGCTCACAAACCACGAAACACACGAAATACACGAAACGAAATACACGAAAAAATATAGCTCTGAATTTCCAGATTGTCACCGTCTCGGAAATGTTACAAAATTATTGATCAGGTACTTAACGGATTTAGGGATCCCCATGAACTTAAACTTGAACTTGAACTTAAACTTGAACTTAAACTTGAACTTGAACTTATACCTGAAGTTGCCCGCAAATGAATGTTCACGTTCAAGAGGGTTCCCTAAATCCGTTATAATCAGTTTTATTGAACGATATCTTTGATTTCGATTTTGTTCTGTTCAAGGGTGATGCCGGCCGCTTTGTTCAGCGCGACAATCGCCTGCTGATACGCAATGGTGGCATCGACCAGTCTCACCCCGGCGTCGGTCAGGTCGCGCTGGTAAAGGAGCACGTCGTAACCGGTTGAAAGCCCGTTTTCATATTTTTCCTGTTCAGCGGCCAGCTTCTCTTCTGCCAATCGTCCGGATACGGACGCGGCCTGGTACCGCTTATGCGCTGACCTGACATTTCGTATGGCCGTGCGGATTTCCAGCCGGATCCCGGATTCGATCTCTTCCAGTCGGATACGGGACTGTTTCAGAGAGAGCCGGGCGGCTTGGTAATTTGCAACATCCTTCCTGAATCCCCACGGGAATTTCAGGTTTAACGTAACCGCTGCTGTGTAATAGTCCTTGTACTCGGTTGACACCTGGGACGGATTGACAGCGTCGGAGCTGCCGTTATTGTATCCCAATGTTCCGACCAGATCAAGCTGGGGCTTTGTCTGATTTTCCGTATAGGCCACATCCGTCTCCACGGATGCGATGTCATACTGGGCGGACAGATAATCGGTTCTGGCACTCATGGACTGCCGGACCAGTTCCTCTTCATCCACCTGAAGCGCCTCGAACGACGGCTTCTGACGGCATATCACCCGGCCTGTTTTTGCCAGACTGCCGTAAACATAGTTCAGCAGGCTGTCCTGGCTGTTCATCACTTTGTTTTCGGCCACAATCACGTTCTCTTCGCGTGACGCGACTTCCGCTTTGGCTTGGAGGATGTCCAGTTTGGCCGCGCTGCCGATTCTGACTTTTTCTTCCACATCGGACATGAACTGTCTGGCCAGATGAAGGGATTTTTCCTGAACCGTCAGGCTTTCAATCGCGGAATACAACTGCCAATACCGGTTTTTCGTTTCCGCGACCATGTTGATGACCGCCTGTTTGAACCCGAGATCGGACTTTTTATAATTGTTTTCAGCGATAATGATGCCGCGGCGGTTGACAGTCTCCCCCTTGTTTTTCATCAGCGGCTGGGTGATGACCAGGGTGGTCAGCGTGGCTCTTCCGTCGGAATCGACTCCTGCGGAATTCTTATGGGAATCATCCGATACGGTAAGGTTCACCGAAACATCCATACCGCGGGAAAGTTTTTTCCCGATGCTGACTTGCAGACTCTTTTCATTTGATTCCGCGTCCGAGGGATCTTCCTGAGTTTCCAGCCTTGAAATCGTTCCCCCCGCGGTAACATTCGGATCAAAAACCGATCTCGCGGTTTCGACATTCTCCCTCTGAATATCCGGAGAAATCCGCTCCGACTTGAGACCCAGGTTGTTGGATAAGGCAATTTCGATGACATCCGGAATGGTCAGGTCAATATGCTCCTCAGCATACAAATACCCCGATGATATCCAAATCGCTGAAATCAGAAAGATTGTTCTGATGATTCCTTTTTTCATGCCGATATTCCTATGCAATCCTGCAAACGGCATTTTTGACATTACAAATTTCCTCCTTTATAAATTAATTGTGGCATCCGCTCGATGATCAGGTTTTTCTGATTTTGGAGTGCCAAAGTTCCTATTTGTCCGGAGCAAAAGCCTGATTATCGAGTGTTCAGTGAAATATTGAATAGAATATAACAAAAGCGGCAGGTTTTTTCAAGTCTTTTTATTACATGCTCATCAAGTTTTTTTAAAACCGCGGAGAAGACAGAGGCCGCGCAGATATCCACAGGGGTTTTTCCAGGTCTATCATGTCATTCCGATCAAAACTGAGAGGCGGACATTTCTGACTTGGCGGCGGTGGATTCCGGGTCAACACTGAAAAAATGTTCCATTTTTTCAGTGTTGCCCGGAATGACAGGTGGAGTGGGAATTCGTCGGGATGCGGTGGATTCCGGGTCAACACTGAAAAAATGTCCCATTTTTTCAGTGTTGCCCGGAATGACAGGTGGTGGGACCCATCTGCCCCGTTATGTCGAACTGGTTTCAGACCGGAATCCGGCGGGATGCGGTGGATTCCGGGTCAACACTGAAAAAATGTCCCATTTTTTCAGTGTTGCCCGGAATGACAGGTGGAGGTGGGACACATCTGGCCCGTTATGTCGAACTGGTTTCAGACCGGAATCCGGCGGGATGCGGTGGATTCCGGGTCAACACTGAAAAAATGTTCCATTTTTTCAGTGTTGCCCGGAATGATAGGTAGGATGGGTTGCCCGGAATGACAGGTGGGGATGGGTTGCCCGGAATGACAGGTGGAGGTGGGACACATCCGTGCTTCCGAATAAAATTTCGAGTGTGTCCCATGTGATGCGGTGGATTCCGGGTCAACACTGAAAAAATGTTCCATTTTTTCAGTGTTGCCCGGAATGACAGGTGGAGGCCCCATCTGGCCCGTTATGTCGAACTGGTTTCAGACCGGAATCCGGCGGGATGCCGTGGATTCCGGGTCAACACTGAAAAAATGTTCCATTTTTTCAGTGTTGCCCGGAATGACAGGTAGGGTGGGTTGCCCGGAATGACAGGTAGGATGGGTTGCCCGGAATGACAGGTGGAGGTGGGACACATCCGTATTTTCTGTGCTTCTGAATAAAATTTCGAGTGTGTCCCATGTGATGCGGTGGATTCCGGGTCAACACTGAAAAAATGTTCCATTTTTTCAGTGTTGCCCGGAATGACAGGTAGGATGGGTTGCCCGGAATGACAGGTAGGATGGGTTGCCCGGAATGACAGGTGGGGATGGGTTGTCCGGAATGACAGGTGGAGGTGGGACACATCCGTATTTTCTGTGCTTCCGAATAAAATTTCGAGTGTGTCCCATGTGGAGTGGGACCCATCTGCCCCGTTATGTCGAACTGGTTTCAGACCGGAATCCGTCGGGATGCGGTGGATTCCGGGTCAACACTGAAAAAATGTCCCATTTTTTCAGTGTTGCCCGGAATGACAGGTAGGGTGGGTTGCCCGGAATGACAGGTGGAGGTGGGACACATCTGGCCCGTTATGTCGAACTGGTTTCAGAGCGGGATGCGGTGGATTCCGGGTCAACACTGAAAAAATGTCCCATTTTTTCAGTGTTGCCCGGAATGACAGGTGGGGATGGGTTGCCCGGAATGACAGGTGGAGGTGGGACCGTGCCTCCGGGCGAGTTTTTCAAACATTTGGGCAAGCCCCACCCCCAGCGTGAACACGGATCCGATGTTGAGATTCCTGTCTGCTGTTTCATCAAAAAAAAGATTGAGACTCGATTCTATTCCATCTTCCGGCATCCAGTAACATACCATGACAGGGACTTTGGGCAGGGGATGAAGCACCACGGATATGTCGGATTCAAACTGTTTTTCCACCTGCTTTCCGTTGAAAATGTGAACAATGTCATCAAAAAGATCCGTATAGGTGTCAGCTACCTGCTTCATGGCCTCTTCACATCGTTTCTGAAAAAGCGGATACTGGGCCTTTCCTTCTTTCAGTTCCCTGAACGAAACCCAGTTTCCCGAAACCGGCAACCCGCTGCCGTAAAGGATGTAATTTAAAAACGGTACGGCTACCCAGGGATTGATATGGATGTCCGCGTAAAGATTTCCCTTTGTGTCAACGCTGAACTCCTTGCCGAGCACCCTGAGCGTAAGTCTGTCGCCCGAAAAGCGACCTCCTGTTTTTCCAGTTGCCCGGGCAAGGTCAGTGCCGGCGATTTCGTTTTTCAGCTTTTCCAGGTATTCATCCCCGCCGGCATTCTGATTTTCAGGTTCTCCTGAGAAGCGTTCAATGGTTTCCCGATCCAGTTTCGGGCATTCTTCGATCTTCTTCCGGCCTGTAAAGACTGCTCCGGCGAATGCAAGGCATGTCTTCTGACCGCATTCCCGGCAATTTGATTTGTCTAACAGTTGAAAGATTTCCATAGCGTTTTTCGGATGTGGCATCTGTCTCCTCCTTTTAAGTAAGTACTTGGCCATAAGTTTTAAGTTTCCGGGATTTTATATCTCACACAAAGGCACGGAGGCACAAAGGCACAAAGGTGAGCGCAGAAAATTGGCTACCAATCTAAAGCGGGACAGGCTGTGTCAAACCACGAAAGACACGAAAAGACACGAAAAGACTCGAAAAGATACGAAAAACTTACGCCCACAACCGGGTCCCTGTTTCCTGTTTCGTGTGTTTCGCTTATTTCGTGTGTTTCGTTCGTGGTATGAATTATTACAAAAAATGTCCCGCTTTATGCTGATAGGCGAAAAATTTTAATGGCCAGCTACTTATATTTAATATTTAGTACTGTTTAGATTGACTTTTCCAAACGAGCATAACTGTTATTATAAAAAAGCATAATGCCCGATGCCTCATGAAAATGCTCCGGAAACATATCTCAGAATGACGCTTACACCGCGCCGATCTCCGCCGATCTTCCGGAGCATAGTTCATTTTCGATAACAGGATTGGGAATATCGTAATAATCTCTTGCATCAAAGTCAATGTTTTTAAAGATAAGCGCCGATGTGGAAATTCCATAGGTCTTCGGGGAGGCCGCCAAAGTACTGGGTTTTGTTGATACAGAGGCGACCTTTGCCCGACCAAAGAAAAAATGTCAGCATTTTTTCAGAAAAGTATTGAAGTCTGTATCCTGTTATGTTATTGAATCAAATATCGGAGGGAAAAAACTGGCAGAAGTCTGTTTGCCAGTTCACTTTCATGTTTCAGAAACGATGTTCATTTTCTGAATCAGATTCTTGCTTTCGGGCTGGTGAAATCGGCCGGCAGCGAAGTTTAAACGCAAATTAGGCGACTACAATGAAAAAAATTGCAATGTTTGTATTTAACGGCGATCCTATGTGCTTTATTCATGTCCTGCTGAATGCGCTTGATATGAATAAGAAGGGATATGAAACAAAGGTTATCATCGAGGGAGCCGCTACAAAACTGATTCCCGAGATTGCCAGAGAAGAGAATCCCATGCATAAACTGTGGGAAAAGGCAAAAGCCTCAACGCTTATCGACGGCGTCTGCAAAGCCTGTTCAAACAAAATGGGAACGATGAAGGCGGCCGAGGCGGAGGGGCTGACTCTTTTGGATGAGATGTCCGGGCATCCGAGCATGGCCCGCTATCGTGATGAAGGTTTTGAGATCATATCCTTTTAAATGAAGCAGCCTCCCCGAAAAGCCTTATAATCAGAGTATTGACAACGGATATGATATGAAAAAACTGAAAAAAAAGATTATCGGAATCCTCAGCCAAAAGAACTTTGAAGAGAAACTTGACGAGATTTGCCAATTGCCTCCGAGGCAGGTGGTCAATCCCCTTTTTTCTCTCTTCTACAATGCAGAGGAGATTATAAAATGGCGGGCTGTGACGGCAATGGGTGCGGTGGTTTCAGGTCTTGCCGAATCGGACACGGAGTCTGCCCGTGTGATCATGCGCCGCCTGATGTGGAATCTGAATGACGAATCCGGGGGGATCGGCTGGGGATCGCCCGAGGCCATGGGGGAAATCATGGCCCGGAACCGAACGCTGGCCGAGGAATATCACCGCATTCTCATTTCGTATATCCGGGAGGACGGAAACTTCATTGAACATGAAATCCTCCAAAGAGGCGTCCTATGGGGTCTGGGAAGGCTGGCCCATGCCCGGCCCGAACTTGTCAGGGATGCGGCCCCCCTTCTTCTCCCATACCTCGCATCGGAAGATGCGGCGATCCGGGGGATTGCGGCATGGACTGCCGCGGCCGTTGACGCTGAAGCGACCCGTCCTCTGCTCGGAAGTCTCGTCAATGACATGGAAAAAATAACGATTTTTATGGACGGCCAACTGGTTGAACGCTCTGTGAGCCAGTTATCTCAAACCCTTTTTTGAAGTTTCCGAACCTCAGGTCATCCCTTCGACAGGTCATCCCTTCGACAGGTCATCCCTTCGACAGGCTCAGGGAACGATTCCCGGCATTTCCGCCCGGAATGACAGTGTGCCGGTTTTCAGGCATCCGAAGTTTTTTGTCCTGTACGCAGACCTGACCTGCCTGTAAATGAATGTTCCGGGTTCTGACGGATTTTGTGGTCCGAATCTGTTTTTTTAACGCGGAGGACGCAGAGGACGCAGAGGGCCGCGGAGTCTCCGCGGTTCTCTGCGTCCTCTGCGTTTTTCTTACCGTCTGAATTTTTCCTGATTTCACTGGTTGTCGGGCTGGCTGTCATCGTCTATGTTATAAGGCTTGGATCTGAGCCCTTCGACAGGCTCAGGGAACGATTCCTGGCATTTCCGCCCGGAATGACAGTGTGCCGGTTTTCCAGGCATCCGAAGTTTTTTGTCCTGTACGCAGAGCTTGGAGTTAAGGCGGAGAGGCATACTTCTGGTGCCGCTGAAGTTCGTTGATCAGTTTATCCACCAGCAAGGCATTTTCTTCTAAAAAAGGTCTGAATTCAACGCCGATTTCAAATAATGTCTCTTCAACAGACCATCGATACCATCGGATGATTATCCCTGAGTAAAAAATGCCTTCAGGTGAAAAAATTTTCAGACCCAGACGGGGCACGGGATCTGAAGCGATCAGATGATGTCTGTCCAGATAAACCCGCTCCGAAAGAAGACACGCGCCGGCCTCTGAAAAATCTGTGAGCCTGACCTCCATGCAGTCCTGAAAATCGGGAAAACAGACATCAAGCAACGCATCCCAGGAAACCGCATATCGTCTTTTATGCCGCTGATTTCTGAGCCGGGAAAACATATTTTGAAAAAAGTTGTTCATAATCTCCCTTTTTTACGATAAAACGCCGAATTTTTCAGTTTATCCTGGGCTGGCAGCCAGTCTGTTCAAACGGAGCTTTGAACTACGGATTGCCGGATAATTTTCTGAATGCCTTATCTTTAAAAAATTGTTCCATAAAATAAAGGATGGCGTCAATGGGGTAAAAGGAGTATTCAGGAGGAGACAAACGCTCATTGCCAAGTGTACTTTTCATCAGACAGTTTGTTGGCAGGGTCGCCTTCGTCTGTCATCTGTTTCAGAAGCTCCCGTTCCCGGGTCAGCGGTATGCGTCCTGTCAGACGGGCATAACACACCTGTTCGTCATTCTGGTTTGTAAAAAAAGCCTCAGCCTCGGCGTGGCCGTTTTCCCTTATCCTGGTTATCGTAATGGCGCAATGGATGGTATCGCCGAAGTAAACAGGTTTTATATATTTGAAGTTCATGCCGGTGGCAAGCCAGCCCACCTGTCCGCCAAACTCGCAAATCATTGAACCGACGAGAAGTCCGTGGCAGATAAGACCTCTGAAGCCCTTCAGGTCGGCCCACCGCAAATCGTAATGAACAGGATTGTAGTCCCTTGTCATGTCTCCGAAAGCCATGGTCTCCTCTTCTGTGAATGTACGCGTATAAGCGAATGAATCGCCTTCCCTGAGTCCCTGAACCGCTTTTATCCGAATCGGATTTGGCATTTTGTCTTTTCCTGTTAATGTTTATAACACCTCTTGGGGAGGTGGTGGATTCCGGGTCAAAAATGGTGGGAATCCTGCCGATTCCCACCATTTTTGCCCGGAATGACAGGGTTTGGGCCCGCTGAAATTCCTTACTGGGCAGGCTCCCAAAAGGTGTTATAATCAGTGTTTTTTTTATTCCGAATGTTTAACAACAATCGTCACATCATCCGGTTTTTCCCATGATTCCGGCACGATGATGTTTGAGTATTTGGTCAATCACCTTTATCGTCTGAGCAATTTGCTCAATACCCTGGCTTTGTTCGACAGAACCACGGGCGACTCTGTTTACAAGTTCACTCATTGCCATGACATTTGATGATATATCTGAAAAAGCCTGGGCAGATGTGGAAACAAGCGCCCCTCCGTCTTCCACTTTTGCTGCCGTGACTGAAATAAGATTTTCCGTATTTTTTGCTGCTTCGGATGCGCGCGATGCAAGGCTTCTCACTTCATCCGCAACAACAGCGAAACCCGCACCCGATTCCCCGGCCCTTGCTGCTTCCACCGAAGCATTGAGTGCAAGAAGATTGGTCTGAAAAGCAACCTTGTCAATCGTTTTGACGATCTGAGAGGTTTCCCTGCTCGCATGGATAATATCTTCCATTGAAGTTGTCAGCTTTTTCATTGTCTCATTTGCCCGGGTAATTACTTTGTCCGATTCTTTCATAAAATGACTGGCTTTGCCGGTATTGGCGGAATTCTGATTGGTCACCGTGCTTATTTCCTTCAGTGTGATGTTTATCAGTTGCTCGATGGCAACACTGACCTGATCCAATGCCGCATTAAGCTGCTCGTTATGCTGCATGAGTTCATCTTCGGATTTTTTCAGCCGGTCGGTCATAATGTTGAATACATTTTCCAGCCTGTTCAGTTCAACAATATTTCCTTTTGCCTTGATACGTTTTGTAAGATCACCGCTTTGGACGATCATACTGATAGTGCCAATCATCTCCTTCAACGGATTGCTGATGGAACGCGCGAGCGCAAATGAAAACAGGGAGCCGATCAGTACCATAATCATGGTCCATGCGCACAACTGATATGTAATGGCCTTTTTTTCCGCGCTTATTCTTTTAAGTGTGACACCGATCTGCACATATCCGATACACTCCTTGTCCGTATTGAATGTCGGGGCGCTCAGAACAAGGATCTGCGGGCTGTTTTCATCGATTTCAACGATATCGGTTTCAACCGAAACCGGTCTTTCAGCTTTCTTGTCAATCTCTGAGCTCACGGATTTCTTACTTGCCAACAGAACATTTTCGGAATCAAAAATGCCGGCATATACGACATCTTTCTGTTCAAACAAACGGTCTGTAATCAGCTTTAAATTGTCCACATCCTCAATTTCTATTCCTTCCGCGGATGAATGCGAGAAATTGGTCACAAGAAGATTGCCGCGTTCCTCAAATTCCATGAACATTCTTTTTTTAATCTTGTCGATGAAAAAAAGTGAAAGCACAAGTGTAAGGAACAGAACAAGAACTGATATCAGTGCGAATATTTTTATCTGTAATTTCATTTCACATAACCAATACTAAGGAATATCCTGATTATAACACCTCTTGGGGAGCAGGGTGGATTCCGGGTCGGAAATGATAAAAATCCTGCCGATTTTTATCATTTCTGCCCGGAATGACAGGGTGGAGCCTGGGCTGATGAAAATTCCCCGTTTTATGGCGGTTACCAGCCGTGATCCGGCCGGTGTCTGTTCCGACACGCAGGCTCTCAGGACAAGGCCGCGGGGGTCTTCATCCGGAACAGGGCGGAACGGAAACCGGATCGGTCAGAAATGACCGAAAGCCGTTTTTCATCACCCCAGGTGGAGCCTCTGAAAACGGAGTTCCCCAAAAGGCGTTATAATCAGGGATATCTTGCTCTTAATCTGTTTTTGCTGCGATCAGGAGTAAGAGCAAGGGATCCGGTTTTATTGAAAACAGGCTGCGTTCATACTATTTTGCAAAAATTGCCATGGTGCTCATCAGGTTGCCTTCAAACATGCCAAGTCCAACAATGTTTCCCTGTTCACCGCCTGTGAATGCGCCAATCCAGGATTTGTCACGCATAACTTTTTTTATTTCTTTTGACATTTTTAAAGCACCGTCGTCAAAATTAATACCTGCCGCCGCGCCGCAACAGTAGTAATGAACACCGCCGCAAATCTCCCTCACCTTTATTTTTCCATTTTTCAGCGCGTTTTTAACAACTCTGCCGGCGCGTCTGATCAGACTGGAACGGCTTCCCTCGACGTAGTATATTCTCTCGCCCTCATTAACTGTCAGGGCAACAGTCATATCTTTGCCGTTTTGGTGAAACTTGAAAGCGTGAATAGTGATATATTTCAAGGATCCGTCAGGCATTTTGAAAGCCTTTGCAAGCGGATTGATAACACTGGACATGACGATCTGATCCCCTTTTGACACGTCAATATTGTCATAATACCCCTCTGCCCACTCTCTGAACACTTGCTGCGCCGGTTTGCCATCGATCTCGGAAATTATGTTTCCGCCGCCCTTTGTGATTATTCCTGATTTCTTTTTGCCGGAATAACCGGCAAAAAATGAATTGCCGATTTTTTTATCCGTGTAAACAAAGGCAAGCGCGACACCTGTCTTGAAGCTTCTGCTATTTCCAATGACCTGACCGGGCTCGAAAGCGTTATTAACAGCGGTTCCTCCCACAAGCCTTGTTTCCTTCGGAAAGACGGACATTAGTCCGTCAATCATTGGTATGGCCGTGTAGTGTTCCGTTCCCATGCTGATAAGGGCGGGGATGTCTTTTATTGTTTTCCCGGCATTTTCAGCAGTTGCGGCGATAAGCCCTTCAATCTCTTTCTGAGAAAACTTGTCTTTTTCAAACTCCGCGGCGGCAACTCCAACCGTGTATCCCTTTCCTTCAAGACCAAAAATTCCGACAGATCCGTTTTTCCCGATGTGAACGCCGTCAGGCGAAAACACACCCCTGAAAATCTGAAAACCGAAAACTTTTGCGTCACTGAACCGACTGTTCAAAGTGTCGGCAATTTTTTGCCCGTCAAATTCCTCGGTAAAATAAACATGAATCATAAAAGGCGCCTTTACTTTTTTTTCCATCATACTGACGGCTTCTTCAAGAGCCAGTTCATGGTCAGGGTTTACGCTCCATCCGTGTCCGCCTTTTAATTCGGCAGAAGCGGTTCCCGCAAACAGAAAAACAGAAATAATAAAACAACCGAATATCCTTTTCATTTTACTTTCCCCTTTCTTAGTATTTGATGAAAATCTGGGCTATTAAGATAAAGCGGGACATTTTTGTAACAATTTAATTTATGCCAAGAAATAAGCGAAATAAGCGAAATACACGAAATAAGGGCATCTTTCATAAAAACTGAAAGTAATTTACACTTTTTCTGACCCGCGGAACAGTTTTGCAAACCGTTCCGAACGATTTGGAAAATCGTTCTACAGTAAGGTGTAAACTGATAAATGAAGGATGCCTAAATAAGAAAAAGACTTAGCTGTAGGCGTAAATTTTTCGTGTCTTTTCGTGTCTTTCGTGTCTTTCGTGGTTTGACACAAGCTCCCCGGCTTAAACTGGTAGCCAAAACCTGTTCCACAATATTGCCTCCGATATTTTTCCTCCTTTCATGGTAAAATAATTACTGATTATAAGGTTTTTAGGAAATCTGATCATCGGATGACAGGAAATGTGAGGGTGAATGTGGTTCCTCTGCCGACTTCGCTGTCCGCAACAATTGTCCCGCCATACATTTCCGCCAGTTTCATGACAAAACTCAGTCCCAGACCCGTCCCCGCTGCCGGCCTGGCTGAGAAAAACGGTTCGAAAATCTGCCTGATTTCTTCTTCGGGAATCCCTGTGGCATTGTCGCTGATAGTAACGATCTGAGTCTGTTCCGCTTCGGTCAGTGTCATTCTGAGAACGCGTTCACGGTCATCTCCCACTTCTTCAAACGCATCGCAGGCGTTCAGCACAATATTGTTGATCATCGAATGAAAATGGGCTGTGTCGCCTCGGAGCGCATGTTTCGCAGAGAGATCCAGACGTGCCGAAATGTTCTGTTCGGCAAACCTGTCCCGGTGTTCTTCCACAACTGCTCCGATCACATCCCGCAGCCGGACTTCCTCATCACCTGCGGCAGCGTGCCCCAGCTTGGAATAGTCGAGAATCAGAGTCGTGATGTGCAGCGCGCGGTCTGCCGAACGGTTTATCATTCCGAGGGCTCTGTCCACTTGTTCCTCATTATGGTCAATTTCTTTGAAACAGTCAAGTGTGTCATCCCGTTTTTCATCAGGAATCTCCTCTTTTATCAGATCATGCAGCTCACCCAGTCTGCCAGCGTTTTTCTCACACAGGGTTTCCCCGTCCGGGATCACAGCTTTCAGGGCTATTTTCGCGCTGACGAGCGCGTTCCGCATCTCATGCGCAAAGCCGCCTGCCATCCGTGTTTCAAGAGCCTGTTTCTCCAATTTCACAATCTGCGCATGGGCTTCCTCAAGCTGCCGGGTGCGCTTCCTGACAAGCTGTTCAAGATGTTCGCTGAGAGCTTTCAGATGAAGCTGGGTTTCGATCCGGCTCAGAAGCTCCTCTTTTATGAACGGTTTTGTCAGATAATCGTTCGCGCCTGATCGGAAGCCGGCAACCAGATCGTCAATCTGATTTTTGGCGGTCAGCATCACCACCGGCAGCTCGTTTGCCGAATATGTGTCCCTCAGACGCTGACACACTTCGTACCCTGACATTCCGGGCATCATGACATCCAGGAGCACGAGGTCGAACTTCTCACCGTCTTCGATGGCTGCAATCGCTTCTCTGCCATTGGCAGCCAGGGTGACCGAATAGTGTTCCGAGGCAAGCTGGTTCTTCAGAACCTGGAGGTTGACCGGCTCGTCATCCACCGCCAGAATTCTGCACAGATCCCCGTCGCAGAGACGTTCCGGCGGGATGTCCGCGACATCCGGCTCCCCGATCTGTCCGATTTCCGCATGCTCTGCCGATATTCCGGCCACCCGGGTGTCCCTTGCGAGAATATCCGCGGCCCGCACCGGTTCGGCCTTGTCCCCGGACACAGGAAGCGTGAACGTGAAGTGCGAACCCTTTCCCGGTTCCGACTCCGCCCGGATCTGTCCGCCGTGCAGTTCCACCAGATTTTTGGTGACAGCCAGCCCCAGCCCTGTTCCGCCGTATTCCCGTGCTGTCGAACCGTTGGCCTGTTCAAAAGACTCGAATATTCTGTCAAGCTTCTCTTCCGGAACGCCAGTTCCCGTGTCGGAGACGGTGACACTCAGATACTCATCTTCAACTTCGGCGGACACGGAGACCGTCCCGGCGTCGGTGAATTTGACGGCATTACCCACCAGATTGTGCAGAATCTGCTGCACCCGGTCCTCGTCGGCCCGGACAGCGGGGAGTCGGGCTTCAATCTGATTGACAAGCCGGAGATTCTTGTTGCCGACAATCGTCTGAGACAGCATGAGAACCACGTCGGTGACGGACCGCATGTCCAGAGGTCTCACCTGAAGCTGAAGATCGTGATGTCTCAGTTTTGAGAAGTCCAGTATGTCGTTGACCAAGTTGGTGAGCCTGCGTCCGCTGGATACAATTAACGAAAGGTTGTGCCGCTGCGCCTCTGCCAGCGGTCCCACCGCCCCGTCAAGCATGGAGTCGGCAATGCCGATGATGCCGCTGAGCGGGGTTCGCAGTTCGTGGGAGGTGTTGGCCAGGAATTCATCCTTGAGTTTGTCCAAGCGTTGCAATTCCCGATTCTGGATTTCAATTTGCCGATACGAATCAGCCAGGTCTTCCGACATTTCATTGAAGGATTCCGCAAGATCGCCGATCTCATCCCGGCTTTTGATATGAACATGTCCTCCTAATTCACCAGTCCGCATCTGCTGCATGGCATCCCGCAGATATGTGATCGGATGAACAATACTGCGGGTAAGCATAAAAGAAACGAAAAATATAATCAGAACAGAGGCAATCGCCATCGCACCTGTAGTTATTAAAAGTGAGTTTACTGCTTCAAAGGCTTCGGACGACTCCGTTTCCGCGATCAGCGCCCATTTTGTATCTCCCACTTTGACTGGAGAATAGGCTGAAAGAACCTCTTTCCCTGTGTAGCTGGTGATGATCTTCCGGCCGCTTTTCCCTGAAAGCGCATCGCGGCTGGCCTGGGTGTCAATCCTTCCTTTTTCCGCATTTATAAAAGATGCCTCCACAGAATGATTGACGGAATCGAGAAATGTGTCGGACCGCATCAGCATGTCGCTTCCTACCAGATATGTCTCTCCGGTTTCACCCATTCCGGATCGTTCCAGCATGATTTTGTTTATCGGAACCGGAGTTAGCCTGAGTATGACAACACCCAGAAACTCATTCCTGAACTCGTCGGTGACAGGTGCGCCCAAAAAGGCGAGACACCGATTATCACAAATGGCGTAAGGTTTGAAATCCTGAAAGAAAACACCTTCCACGCTGTTCTGAAAACATTTGCCCAGAGGAGAGTTCTTTAACTTGCCGGTCCTGACATTCTGCCCCTCATCCGGTTTGTGGGCTACGGAGAAAACAATATCTCCCTCCTTGTCCACCAAATATAAATCGTCGAATTCATACTGGTTTACAAATCGTTTCATAGCGTTTCCGTATTTTAACTGAGCATACAAATAGAGAGCGCCTCCGAGTTTACCCTCATCTGCCCGGAAAGCTCCGGCAAACCTGCTCAGGCCGGTGACGATGGTGGTTGATTTGGAAAGAACGAGGACATTGCCGAAGCGTTCTTTCCAAAAATTTTCAATCTGCCCTTTTTTGACTTCCCGAACGCTTTCCAGATGGCCGAACGCCTGTTTTGAAAGAGCGTTGCTCGATTTCACCAGAGCGATCGCACAGACGGAAATGAAGGGAGTTAGGCTGATAAAAAGAAATGCGATCAGCATTTTGCTTCCAAGTTTCATTGTTTCTCTCCTCAAAAGTAAGTTTGTCAGGGATGGAAACCGGGTTTCCTGAAAAAACCCGGTTTCTTCGGGACAATCTCTTTTTCTTAAAAGCTCTGTTTTCTCACGGCGTCGATATAGGCCCATTCAGAGGCTTCCATCCACTCGTTGAAACTGGCCTGGAACTTTTTCAGCGAATCATATACTTTTCTGAATTTGGGATTCTTCGATGCTTCTTCCTCCATCACCTCATCGGTCAGCCGGCGGAGTTCCCTGAGAACATCGTCCGGAAACTTTCTCAGTTTGATTTTGTATTTCTCCAGCAGGCTTTTAAGCACGGCACCGTTTTGCGCGTCGGCTGTGGCCAGGGTCCAGGTCGTACTCTCAGAGCAGGCCATTTCAACGCACATTTTCAGATCATCAGGCAAGGCTTTCCATGAATCCGAATTGACGATAAAGGCAACAGTCGTTGCCGGCTCGTGCCAGCCAGGATAATAATAATAATTGGCCGCGCCCTGAAGATCAAGTGCGGCATCGTACGCAGGCGCAGCCCATTCTGCCGCATCGAGCGCTCCCTGCTTCATGGAAATAATAACGTCCCTGCCGGGTATATGGATCACGCTGACGCCGGCCCGTTTCAGAACCTTTCCGGGAATTCCCGGAATGCGCATCTTCAAGCCCTTCAGATCGGCCAGGGATCTGATCTCCTTACGGAACCATCCGCCCATCTGAGTACCGGTAGTCAGCATGACGAACGGATAGAGATTGTGGGGTTCGTACATCTCCCTGAAAAGTTCCATGCCGCCGCCGCAGTATAGCCATGCCAGTTTGCCCCGGTTTGTCATTCCGAACGGATAATCGGAGAAGAACTGGGCTTCCGGCGTTTTGTCAGCATAGAAATACGGCGCGGTTGAACCGCTCTGGATCACTCCGTGGCTGACCGCATCAAAAACTTCCAGTGCGCCGACCAGTTCATTGGCTGCATAGACATCCATTTTTAACCGTCCTCCGGTCATCGTCTCTATATTTTTGGCCATCCGAACTGTACTCTCCTGCAGAATCGGGAACTGAGGCGGCCAACTGGTGGCCAGTTTCCATGTAATCGGTTTTTCTTCGGCCAGAACCTTGCCGGCCATCATGGGACCGGCCAATCCTGCCGTAGCCACTCCCAATCCCATTTTTCCCATAAAATCTCGTCGTTTCATTACAACCTCCTATTATATTATCAATTTATCGGCATCTTTCATATCACTTCAAAAATACCTCACACTTTTTTTGAGGAACAGACTCATCCGCGCTTATCTGCGTGAATCTGCGTCCCGTTGTTCTTTCAGAAGTGTCAACTGACAAATGAAGGATGCCAATTTGTCAATGGATAGAAACTGCATCCCCCAATCTTTCCGACTTTTCAGGCTGCTGATGAAAAAGCATCTGCATCTATAATCTCTCCTAACCCTTAATCACAGCCAAGGGCGAAAGTTCGACAAGAATATCAACAAGGTCTTTCTGGTTATCCATCACAACATCAATATCCTTGTATGCGCCCGGCGCCTCATCCAGATCTTTTGCCTCTGAAACGGCATGTATGATTCCCTGGGAATCAAGCAACCGCTTTTCTCTTTCAAGACTCAGTTCACGGACAGCCTGCTTTCTCCCCATCTTCCGGCCTGCGCCGTGCGAACACGACATGAAACTTTCCCGGTTTCCCTTTCCCCGGACAATATAACTTTTTGTTCCCTGAGACCCGGGAATGATGCCGATTTGCCCCTCTCTCGCCTGAGTCGCCCCCTTGCGATGCACCATGACATTATGCTTATAGTGACTCTCCATTGCGGCATAGTTGTGAGCAATGTTAATCAGCGCATCATAATCATCAGAGCCGATCCCGAGCACATCATGAAAAGCGCCTCTGACATTCCCGATCATCACCTCACGATTGGCAAGGGCAAATTCAACACAGTATTCCATTTCGCTGCGATACTGTTTCGCCTCCTTTGTATCTATGGGCAGAAAGGCGAGCTGCCATTTTTCCGGGATCTGTGAAAACCATTGTCTGTTCAGCCTTGCTGCCACCTTGTTATAATGATCCGCTATTTTTGCCCCTATGTTCCGGCTCCCCGAATGAACCATGATCCAGACATACCCGTCCGAACCTTTCTGAATTTCAATAAAATGATTTCCGCCACCCAGTGTGCCAATCTGATGCCGTGCTTTTTCATACTGCTGATACACCACGGGCATGTGCGCCTCAGGTTTCCGAGCCGGCATGACATCATGACTTTTTGGCTCATCATGCCATTCAAAACCGACCGGAACGAGTTCTCCTATTCTGTCAGTAATTGCCCGCAGTGATTTCCGTTCGATTTCCTGCAAATGCGTTCTTAACGCACACATTCCGCAAC
Source organism: Desulfobacterales bacterium HSG2 (assembly GCA_030378035.1). Lineage (GTDB taxonomy): Bacteria > Desulfobacterota > Desulfobacteria > Desulfobacterales > 4be13 > JAUCGI01. Next base: position 20,603 of record JAUCGI010000020.1, on the reverse strand, counting down.
CGATATCGACTCCGACGGCATTGGGGATAATCACGCCCTGTGTCGCCAAAACCCCGCCGATGGGCATCCCGTATCCCTGATGGCTGTCAGGCATGATGGCAACATGTTTGAATGCGAAAGGCAGGTTTGCCAAATGTTTTGCCTGCTCCAATGCCCCGTCGGGCATGTCATCCAACCACAATTTGACAGGCAGTTTTTCTGAAGAAATAACAGTGACCATGCTTAAATCCTTATTTCATAAATTTTTACTGATTATAACGGATTTTGGGGAGGCCCGGAATATGACAACGGATAGCAAGGATTAAACGGATATGTCCGTTTAATCCCCGATCCGGGAATATCCGTTTCATCCCCGGAATCCGCTGTCATGTCTGATCCGGGAACATCCGTTTCATCCTGAAAGCCGTTGTCATATTCGGGGCTCCCCAAAATCCGTTATAATCAGAATTTTTATAAGAGAGTCAGCCAAGATTTCGGGACAACATTCAAGGAGCTTGCACAACAGTCGTTTGCTGTGCTCGTGCCTGTTGTTGTGCCGGAAACCCCGGCATCGGACGATTTTACATGTTTTCAAATTTTATCCGAAGGTTCGTTCCTTTGTCCGAAGAGAGTTCCATCTCTCCGCACAACTGGTATTCAACCAGACCGGTTATAAATTGCAAACCGAAAGAGTCGAAATCGGAGTCTTCGGATACCCCGATACCGTTGTCTCTGAAGTAAAGCCCGATTTCGTTCTCATCTGTCATACAAAGCTCTATTTCAATTTCACCCGATTTATCTTTCAAAATAGCGTGTTTCAGACGGTCTGACATCAGTTCGCTAATGATAAGACCGCAGCAGACAGCGGTTTCAGGTGAAACGAAAATGATATTGTCATAAATCAGTTTCACTGAAATTTCAGCAGGATTTATTCCGTATCCTTTTAACAGAGTGCCGCATAAAATGTCAATATGGTTTCCGAGATCGGTTTCGGATAAATTACGGAGCTGATAAATTCTTTCGCTAACAGAAGCTATGTTGTCTTTTGTCAGACTGAAAATTTCGGATAACAGTATCCTGTTCTCCCTGTTCAGATTTTCCAGTTCCGATACTTTGTGTTCAAGCTTTTTTACCAGCCGGGCATTATAAAGCCGATATATATCCTTTTCGTTTTCCGAACGGACCTTTTTTTTCGACTTCAGCGATCTGCGGATTCTGATCATCATGATGTCATGTTTAATAATATCTATCAGGAGAGTCGGGTCCATAGGTCTTATACGGAATGCATCGGCACCGACTTTTAAGGCAAGTGACTCATCCTCCCTACTTTTAAATGTTTCAGTTAAAAAGATGAAAGGAATATCTTTCAGGCGATCATCCTCATTTACTATTTTACATAAGGCAAATCCGTCCATTACCGGCATAAGAATATCAGAGATGATCAGATCAAAATTTCCATCCCGAAGTTTTTCCAGAGCCTCTTCCCCGTCTGAGGCTCTGACAGTCTGCCAGCCTTCCTCTTTTAACAGAATCTCCAACAAAAGGGCATTATTTGTTTTGTCATCCACGATAAGGATTTTCATTAACTTATTCCAACCTCTCTTAACGCACACATCCCGCAGCCGATATCGACTCCGACGGCATTGGGGATAATCACGCTTTTTGTCGCCAGGATCCAGCCGATAGGCATCCCGTATCTCTGCCATCAGTTTTATCCACGCAAACTACATGGCCGTTAATTCCAAGATAGATTTTATCTCTCATGATTCTCCTTTGCACGCTAACGCTAAACTCACCGGTGCAAAGGGTGGAGTGGAGCGATAGCGGAACGAAATCCCTTTGCGTCCGGGTTATATGCTCTTGCCTTTATGAACCGGTTGCGATTACAAGACCCGTTGCAATCATAACACCTCCCGCTGCCCGGTTCAGCCTTTTCACTGCCGAATGACCTGAAAACATGCGGCGTGCCTGAGATGCCGTATATGCATACATTATCAGCACAGAACTCAGAACAAAGCTGACAACACCGGCAACAGTAACAATGTCAGTGAGACTCAGTGACGACAGATCGGCAAATGTCGGCAGAAAGCCGCAGTAGAACAGAATGACTTTGGGATTTGAAAGTGTTATGATCAGACCGCTGAAAAAATTTCCGGATTCAGAATTCCTTTCACGAATCTGCTCCGGCATTTCCGTTCTGACAGACGGTTCTGAAAAAATGATTTTAAAACCGAGCCATACAAGATAAGTGCCGCCGCAGATTTTAACGATGACAGACAGCTCGCCGAACAGTTGTGCAACTGCCGACAGACCGAAAACAGCAAACAGCAGGTAAACAATGTCGCCGACAACAATGCCTGCGATAACACTCAGAGCAGGCCGGAAGCCTGATGCGAGAGATATTGCAACTGTGGCAAAAACACCCGGACCGGGGCTTGCAGCCAGAATCAGCATGGCAAACGCAAGACCGGTCAATGAAATGAAACTCATCTGATTTTTCTCCTTCTTTGTAAGCGCGGATTATTGTAAAACAACCGAATTTATCTTGGCACGATCACTTACGGGTTAGGGACTTGGAAAAAGTGAGGTGCCTGATGGTTATTAATCATTGAGATTTGCTCAGTCCTCATAAACGTGAAAACCTCCGTTCCGCAAGTTTTCGATTTCTCATACTCCTGCATCTCTCTTCTTCACGGGTCTTAGTCGGCAATTTTGCCATTATTTCAAGTCGCCTTTCTATTATAGCCGGGATATTCTCAAATAAATTTGTAATATTCTCGAATATTTTCTGTTTCAGTTTTAAACTTTCAGAGGATTCGCATTGCAGCCATTCTGTCGGTATTCCTTCAATTACATTCCGGAGATGTAAGTAAAATTTATTATCGGGCTTTAATTTCGTACAAGGCGACAATGAATAAAACGGATGCCGTTTCAGCCTCTGAAGCAGAGTTTCCTCATTGTAAGAAATTCCTGTGATGCAGCTTCTGAGAGCCATTGAAGCGGAGAAATCAATGCAATATATCTGATTTTCCACGACAAGCATATTCGGATTTATGTCAATGCGGTCAATATTCAGCATAAGAAGATCATAAAAGAATATTCTGTTTTTATAAGACGGTTCAGACCGTCCGTGAATATCCTGATTGTAGAAAACCGCATCCGTTAAAAAACCTAAGCCCAGATTCAAACCCTGACTGAAATCAATCAGATCACGGATCTCAGCATCATCTGTCTTATCTCTCAAATCGCTTCCGACGTTGATCAGAACAGGCTGAGGTGTGTTAATACCGACAAGTCCTGCCAGATGCAATGCTATCCAGTCAATTATATTGGCAATATGCCCGTCGCCACTTCCTTTCCATTTAATGACATACGAATCATTCCCTGCCGTTACCAAAACCGGCAGTGATGAACTGTTTCGGAATTCATGAAGAATTTCCTCAGCTTTTAATGTTACAGATTTCATAAATTTGACCAATTAACGATTGAGATAATTGCCAGCCAGAAAAACCAGTGTTGCATTACTGTCTCCTCGTTGGTTTGCTGGTATAAGAATCAGATTTTACAATCAGAGCCATGCCGGACGGGATTTGCAATCCCGTCCGCAATGTTTCGCCTCACCGGAACGGCCATGCGCCACCTCAGGGGCGATTGCGTCAGCCAGAAAAACCAGTGTTGCATTACTGTCTCCTCGTTGGTTTGCTGGTATAAGAATTCAGATTTTACGATCAGAGCAGACAATGCTCATTACCAAAAGTTTGTTTTTTATTCCAGCCGCTTCACAACAACAAGCGTCACATCATCCGGCCTTTTCCAGGATTCCAGCGCGGCGATTATGTTTTTATGGACCTGGGAAGCGGGACTCTCCCCGGATTCCTCAATTATCCTAACCAGACGCTCGTCACCGAAGAACATGTTGTTCTCGCTGCCCCGCGCCTCTGTGATGCCGTCCGTGAAAAGGACCATGCAGTCCCCGGGTTCCAGTCTCAGCGTGTCGTCGGACAGCATTTCGGAAATGTCATCCGTTATTCCTATCCACATCCCGTCTGTCCCAACCGCCTCGACCTTTCCCGTGGCCGCCCGCCGGATCAGTATGTCCTCATGCAGGCCGGCAAAGGAGAATTTTCCGCCTTTTCCCCCGGCCAGGACGACGATGGTCATGTGCTTCGACTCATCCATCTTTTCGATGTTCCCGTAGATTATCCCGTTGATGAGGGAGAGCAGACGGGACGGCGGCGTTTCCGGATTTCCGGTCAGCACGGTGTGTATCGCCGTCTGAACCATCATCATCACCAGACCTGCCGGAACACCGTGTCCCGAGACATCTCCGATGATGATCCAGTCGTAGCCCTTTACGGATATAATGTCATAATAATCGCCGCCGACCTCGTCGGCAGGTTCCATGCTTGCCGCAATGTCATACCCGGATATTTCAGGTCTTTCAGGCAGCAGGACCGTCTGTATCTTTTTGGCCAGTTCCATTTCGCCCCACAGGGAATCTCTCGCTTCTTTAAGCTGTCTTGTCCGCTCACGGACTTTTCCTTCAAGATTGTCCGTCAGGTCTTTTATGGACATTCTCATTGATTCCGTGTCCGATGCCAGTTGTCCGATTTCGTCTTTTCTTTCGGAATGAATTTCTCTGTCCAACTGGCCCGAAGCAATGATACGGACACTTTCGGCAAGCCGGCGGACAGGATGCACCACACTTTTTCCGATGCTGACAAAAAGTATGAAAACCAGCAAAATATCCAAAATTAGCGATGTGACAAGTATGTTGACAGTCGAATTTTTCAGCTTCTTCCGCATAAATTCAGGTGAGATAAAAATTTCGACAGAGCCGAATTTTTGGTCACTTTTTGAAATACTTTCGCTTTTAAAATAATAATTCCCGGAAATTTCTTCTCCGCTTTCAATAAGATTCCAATGATCATCTCTCATTTTACCATAAACGATATCGCCGTCTTCATTTCTGATAAGAATGGCATACACCTGCTTTTCAAGCATTTCCGAATTCACAATTTTTTCAAGTGATTCTTCCTCAAAATTCCACAGGGGAAATATCAGACTTTCTGACAACTGTTTGGCCAAAGAATCCCTTAAACTGTATAATTCTGAGTTCATATCGGATTTGGTTGTAACGTAGTTAAAAAAAGCAAATCCTGCAAATATGGCTGTGACCGCAAGAATAAGGATCAAGCTCAACTTTGCCCGAATACTGTTTATCTGAAAATCGTTGCAAAATAATTTTTTGTTCATAGTTTATCGTCCCGGCTGATCGTTTCTCGTAATCATGTTCTCTGTTTCATGAAAAATAATCGAGGTGGGACAGTTAGTTATCCGACTGCCCCCTCTCGGGTAATATTACCGATTAAGGAACAACAGCGAATCGCTCCGGTATCGCAGAGGACGCGGAGGACCGCAGAGTCTTGTCCGAATCTCCTCGGTCCTCTGTCGTTATGCCTCTTTATCTGTAGTTATCATAAATTTTTTGCAATGTGCCGTCCTTTCTCATTTCCCTGATTGTCTCATCGAATTTGGGAAGAATATTCACATAAGAGGACTTTTTTCCGATGCACAGATTGAAAGAGACCGATTCCATGACACTGTGAATTTTCAGAATCTGCTCTTGCAAACCCAGCTTTTTTATATTATAAACAGTTACATGGACAGGATGTATGAACAGATCCCCTCTTCCCGCGGCCAGTGCCTTCAGAATCTGCTTTATGTCATCCCCCCAGGTTACATTAAGACCTGCGAGATTCTTTTCTGCCCATCCGTTTCCGATATAATCCAGCAGCCTGAATCCTTTCAGATCGGAAATTTTCCTGATTTTCCCGAATTCTCCGACTTTCGGATTCTTTTTGTTTGCAAACAGAATCATGTCTGAGACAACAACAGATTCGCTGCTTATCTCAGTATATTCCCGCCGTTCGGGTGTCGGCACAGTTGTAAAAGCATCCGCCTTTCCTCTTTTCACCAGATGCTGCGCTCTCTTCCACGGGTACTCCGTATGCGTGACAGGAATTTCCATACGTTTCCCCAGCGCCTCATTATGAACATCTATGAAGATTCCTTTCATCCGACCGTCTGTGTCCTTCCACGAAAAAGGCGCAAAATTGGGATAATTCAGTTTCATAGGTTCCTGACCGAATACTTGGCCAGAGGTCACAGCAACAATCACCACTACGAGTAAGAGTTTTTTCATATATTTCCTCCGATAATTATTTTGTTAATACAATATACAATGGGTGCCAGGCGTTTTCCACCACACGTCTGTTGCAGCGGCGCATGTTCAGGGCCGAATACAACGAACACTTTTTGAGGATTATCATCTTTGGTCTCGGCTTCGCACTGAATCCGGCGGGTTGGCAGGCAGGCATGAATGACCTGTCAGCCGGTAATTATGCAGTTTCCTAATTCGAGATGTTAATCACTCAACATGGTTCTTTAGGTACTTCGAGTCATATTAAAGGTTCTTCAGTCTCCTCCTTCGTCATCTTCTGATTATAACGCCTTTTGGGGAGCAAGGTGGATTCCGGGTCAAAAATGATAAAAATCCTGCCGATTTTTATCATTTTTGCCCGGAATGACAGGGGCGGGGCCTCTGAAAACAAAGTTCCCCAAAAGGCGTTATAATCAGGTCATCTCTAAGATTATCTGCTTTAACACCTTCAGTATTCTGAAAATCTCGGAAATGTCATCACGGGTGGCAATGTACGGCTCGCCGATGCAGTACTGTTTTCCGTGCAGAACCATAAAAAACCAGCCTCTCCCTTTGACATAACATCCGTATATCGGATGCCTGTGCTCATTGATCTCCTGGGCCGCGAGCATCGCTCCCAGGGCCTGTCCCGCGGGGTCGCCTTCGGGATCCAGCTCCTTTTTGTATTCCTGAAAACAGAAAAAGGGTTTCTCCGGCTCACGGAGACCTGTCGCGATGATGCCGTCCGGCCTGCCTTTCAGTTCAATCCCTTCCACAACACCGGCGAAGGGTCTTTCCGCGAAAAGATTGAAGCGGTCCGTGGTATAGTCAACCAGAGTCATCAGAGGCCCTATGAAATAATGAGCAAGTTCGGCCTCGTTCCAATCATGTACGTTCAGTTTTAATTTTCTCCGAAGATTAAGGAGTGTCTGCCGCTCGAACTCGGAAATGTCGGATGCCCCTGTCAGCCAATCCTCCAGGACCTGACTTTCCGGCACTTCTTTCAAACCAAAATTTTTCTCCAATTTCAATAAGGTGCATTCTTTAAAACTGAGTGTCACAATGTCCGGTTCGCTCATTTTGTCCTTCCTTTCTTTTCATAATAGTTTGAAATCTGTCCTTATTTGTTGCTATGCCGGCATATATTATTTCCATACCTTTGCATAATAATCATTTATCTCTCCATTCCAAAGGAATCTGAGACACCCTTTCCCTTCCGGTCGGCTCGTGAACAGGCTTTTCCATGGGTCTCAGGCGCAATGTTCCGTTTAAAAAAGAAACAATGCGCTCACGGGCAATACTGACATAATCGGATTCTTTCTCACTTCCCATCGCACGTCTGCTGTTTTTGACAGCGGCAATCAGAGACGAACCCACACCGGCATAGGGATCAAACACCCGGTCATCCTCACCGGTCAGTGCAAGAACACCTGCAAGTTCGCCTGGCGCACTAATGACCAAAAAATTCACCCGCAGCTTAAGTAATTAAACAATTAATATTCCATAAATTCAGAATCATGCTTATCATTGTTTTCCGCTTCACTTTTTTCGGGCTTCTCAGCATCGCCTGAATCTTCGAATAGCCTTAAAATAGCTTTGAACTTTTCGATATCTTTGGGTAAAATATCTTTCAGCTTATCCAGTTCATACGCTGTTTCTTCCTGAGAAGTGTAATCAATTTTGAAAAATTCTGTTGCTTCCCGGAGTTGTTCAGCCTGACTTGAAAGTTCTTCAGACATTGAAGTCATATCCTCGGATGCCGACACATTCTGCTGTATAACCGTATTCAACTGTTGAATAGCCTTGTTTATCTGTTCTGCGCCTTTATCCTGTTCGATGCTTGCAGAACTGATTTCCTGCACAAGATCCGCAGTTTTCTGAATATCCGGCAAAAGCCTGTTCAGCATGGTGCCGGCATTTTCCGCAACCTGTATGCTGGCAACTGACAATTCTCTGATTGTCAGCGCAGCTTCCTGGGTATGCTCGGCTAATTGGCGAACTTCCGAAGCTACAACAGCAAAGCCTCTGCCGACTTCTCCTGCTCTTGCCGCCTCAATGGCCGCATTCAAAGCTAAAAGGTCTGTCTTTCTGGCAATTTCTTCGATAAAGAGTATCTTTTCAGAAATCTGCTTCATCGCTGACACAGTGTCAAATACAGCTTTTCCACTTTCCTGTGCATCATCTGCGGCTTTTATTGCTATTCTTTCGGTCTGTATTGCATTATCCGCATTCTGTCTGATAATGGCGGCCATCTGCTCCATAGACGATGAAATCTCTTCAGCCGAAGCACCCTGTTCAGAAGAACCGGCGGATATTTCCTCGGAGGCTTTTTTTATATGCTGACTGCCTGAGGCAGTCAGTTCTGCTGACTTCTTAATATCAATGGCAAACTTGCCAAATTTTTCTATCATTGTTTTCATTGCCGACTGTAATTGCCCTGTCTCATCTTTGCCGGTTATTCTCACTTTTATATTAAGGTCCCCTTCTGACAATTTCCGGGCAAAGCCGACAGCTTGTATTATCGGACTGATAATACGATTGATTATCAGAGTGATTAATGCTATTGCAAGCAGACTTACCGCAACTGAGGCAAGAAGAACAGCAAGCACAGCATTTTCGGCATCTCTTCTCATTTCCGTAGCATCGGATGCCACAAGAAGATGCCCGATTTCCTTCTCATCCTCTTTCCATGTTGACATTTGGATAAAATAAGGTGTTTCATTGACAACAAGTTCAAAGATTTCTCCTTCTTTGGCAGAATGTATGTCAATCCTGATTCCGTCAACTGTGGATGCCCTGATATCACCTGTCGGAGATATGAGAGCAATATCGGTTTTACTGATTTCTTTTAACCTGTTTAAAAAAACAGTGTCCAGTCTGTAACCGCCGACAACCATTCCCGCATCTTTTTTATAACGCTCAATTTTAGCTGCTGTTTCAATTGTGAAATCATCTTTTAAATAAATTCGGGCGGTTCCGTCTCCGATGATTTCAGCTTTTTCTTCTTTTTCATTCTTATTTCCAAACGCATCAGCCAGAATTTCACGTTCAGGATTGAACATTTTAAAAATGGTAAAATCAAGTGTGCCTGTCACTGCTTCCGTCTTGGAAGTCAGGTCCTCTGTTTTTCCCAGTTCGGAAGCATAATACATTGCTTTTTCAAACTCGGGATCCGCAGCCAGAAAATTTGTATAATTAGAAGATTTTGACGAAAAATCCCTGAAAAGATTTTCCACACTGGCTATTGTCGAAACAAGATTTTTATTATGGGCCTTCTGGTTTATTGTGTTTATTTTGCTGTAAACAATGACCATTATTATTATAATGGCAGAAACAAAGGAAAATATTGTGACCCCCAATATTTTTCGTCTTATATTCAGCTTCATTTTTTTCTCCTGTATCCTGATGCCGTCCCATATCCGAGACGGCATCAGGGGCATTATGGGATAGTGCTCCGCATATAATGCTGAATGCCGTTTACCAAAGCGTTAAACTCTCTGACAGCATCGAGTTGTTCTTTGCTGAATAATATTCAGCATTGCTTGTATGGCACTGTCCGTTATGGCAATTTACCAATCAGGGTCCTTAAACCCCTTTTGTTTAGCCGTATTAACCATTTCCCGAATATCGTCATAATTGGTATCGTCGGGCGGATCAAACCTCAGAAGCAGCGCTTTGCCCAAAATTTTTCTGCCTTCGGGGTCGTTATGCATACCGGTGAGCACTTCGATCAACTTAGGCTTCAGGGCCGGATTGCTTTTGGTCGAGATCACCACGGGCGGTGCGCCCGCAGGGCCAAGCACTTCAACAATCTCCACTCCCAAAGCGGATTCGTCACCGATACTGCGGTCATAGTCAAGAACAAGAGAATCAACCGATGATGCATCCACAATACCATTGGCAACCATCCGGATCGACTCTTCATGGGAACCCGACTTGATCACCTTTGAAAAATAGCTCCAGTCTTTTCCCATGGAAATCAGTTTTGAGCGCGGCATGTTATATCCGCTGTTTGAACCTGTATCGTTGAATGCATAAGTTTTGTCTCTCATATCCGCCCAATTCCTTATTCTCGAACCTTTCTTAACAATTGTGTACGAATAATATTTGCCCGGTATGTTTTCATAACCGGGAGCATCCGGGAATGTGTTGCTTTTAAGATTCATGACCGGTATCGCCACAAGTTCCACCAATTTTTTTTCAGCCTTTGTGACATAAGGCAAACCGCATACAAAACCCACAGGAACCACACCTGTTTCAATCATTTCGTCAGCCTCGGAATAAGAAAGCCCGGAAACAACCTTTACCTGCCATCCGGTTTTTTTGCTAAGATGGGAGGCAAGCTCCTCATACACAGAGTGACCTTTTTCAGATACAAAAGCAGCCGTCACAACCATTTTAACTTCAGCCGCACTGACAGATACCGCGTTAATTGCGTTCGTTCCCGCAAAAGCGGCTATCAGAATAATAGCCAATGTTCTCAGTTTCTTCATTTTTGTTTCCTCCTTTCTCCTTTCTTCATTAACAGTTAAAGTTATTGCCAAACTGGTCTAACATTGAATTAAGCGTTGGGTGCGGAATCGTTACCAAGACACCTTTGTATTAAGACCCCGTCGTTACCAATATCCCGTCAACTGAAGAAAGTACCCGTCCGCTTCAATGAAAGTTATGCGTTTTTTTATCATCCGATTTTCGTTCTTTAATTCAACATATTGATTTATATATCAAACAGTCTGAAAAATGCTTGTATTTCTTCTTTCACTTTTTCTTCTTCTGTTTTGATATTTACGGTCCCCCGACATGACGGAAAACTGCTGCATCCCCAAAAAGGTTTCCCTTTTCTCGGTCCTTGTTTTGCAATTCTTCTTATCATTTTTTTATTACACCGGGGGCATTTGGGAACTATTTCGCCTGATGCCAGTTTCTTATTTATCTGACTGATGTATTCCTGATGATCTTTCGGAGATAGCTGATTATCAATAATTATTTTAACAAACGCTTTTACTTCTTCATCAGTAATCAGCCGATTATTATAACTTCTGATATAACTCAGATAGTTATCTGACGATATGATATTGTCAGGTGCCGAATCAAATACCCCGCCTATGAAAACGATCATTGAAATAAGTTTCTTTTGTGAAATATCAAGCAGACGCTTAATTGTTCTTGCATGTAACACATTCTGATGAAGAGGATTATAAAACTGATACGGTTTTCTGTTAAACGGCTGGCAGATCCACTTGGGCTGATTTATATTTCCCCGTATCAGACCGTTTATATTTTTTACTTCTACTACAAAGATGCCGAACTTTGAAACAATAACCTGGTCAATTTGTGTTGTACCTCTGCCTGTTTTCAGAACCAAGTCATTAAGCGGATAATATATATCCTTTTCAAGAGTACTTGCATATTCACTGATAACAGATTCACCGATTTTGCCACAGATATTCTTTTGAAACTGAACATACTGCTTCTCAAGTTCACTGAAAGATAAATTGCTCATTTGTCAAATCTGATTCAGACCCTAATATAATATGATGTTTCTTAAACGGTCGGGTAGCCGGGGGCTGCCCTCGCGGCTCTTTCTTCCAAATAAGGATCCGGAATTATGCGAAAAAGATGCCGGGCCAGTGACGCGGCAATGATCTCATCTACCGGAATATTATTTTTCTCGGATACTTCGCAGGTGATCCGATGCAGTTTGTCAGGTATTTTTATTGAGAAACGATGGGAAGAATTGTTAACCGATTTCTTTGTTTGAATTCCTGGTGCGTAATTCTTCAACTTCACAGACAATGTCTTTCGCCTTAGTTATGGTTTTAAAGGCCATATTGCGAGGCTGTTCACATAAAGTTCAATATCATCCTGAGTGTAATGCGTAACAAAGTCCGTCAGTTCCTCGGTGACTGTTTTTTCAGTTGTTATTTTACAATGCGTTTTGCTGCATTTCCGTCAAAAAGTGAAACCGAACAAAGTTCCTGTTTCGTCTTTGTCATGCAGTTCCAAAATTATTTCTTTCTCTGAAAATTCAATGGGTCGTTTTTCTTCGTTGTAGGGAACTTCATCTCTTATTATTGTAAAAACATATTGAATGTCGTATCTGTCACAGAGTTCCCTTATAAGACCCAATAATTTCAATTTGGGTCTGTTATCCTGATTTGCAAAAACATCATCATGATAAACAAACCGAAAAAATGACTGAGAACGATAAGTTGCCAACAATGCCAAATCGAAACAGACACAGAAAAGTTTCGTGTATGTGAACCCGTCACCCTGCTGTGTCATTTGCTTTGTAGTCTTATTTTGCACTTTGGGCTCATTGAAATCAATGTTGTCAGATTTGTTTAATTTCAGCGACAAAATCGCTATTTCATCCAATATCGTTTTGTAATAATTAGAAAAAACTGTTCTTATTTCTGTATAAATCTTGTTTTCCGAGGCTTTGTCCAATTCTGCTTTTATCTTGTCAACAACACTTTCAAGCTCTGTCTGATACTTTTTGATCTGTTTTTCTTTGCTTCCGATAATATCAATAGCATTAATCTTTGATTGCAGGGCTATTATTTCACCTTCGGCTTCAACTGCCTTTTTCTGATAACTTTTAAATTTTTTAAATACATCTGTATCCTGTATGTATGATAACAGTTCTGCTTTTTGTTCATTTAACTCCCGCAACTGCCTTTTAACTCTTTTTTGTTCTTCCAAACGAACAGATAAGGTTTCTCTTAAAAGTCTGTTTCTTTCGGTCGTAAGTTTGTTGTTAAAATCCAGGAGGTCATTATAATCTTTCTTCAATTGGTCGGGGAAACAAATTTTTGCTTCCTCAAAAACAGCTTGAACTTTTTTCAGGTCAAAAGCAAATTTGTTTTTTATTGATTTTTGCAATCTGCTTATTTCAAACTCAATATTATATTCCTCTGTATTCAAATCACTGATTTTTTGTTCAATTTCATCAACAAGCCTGTGTATGTTTTCTTTATCCTGCTGATAGAAGTTAAACCTGTCCAATTCTTTGATCCGTTCTGTTTTTTCTTTTTTTTTGATTAAGATTAATCCTTCAATTTCATCTTTTTCATCTCTGTGAATATCAAAGTCTTTTTCCTCTGCTTTTATGAAATTCTCAATTTCTTTGATTTTAGCTCCTTTTTCATATTTTTCTTCCAACAAATTCCCGTCAAAACCCAGCAGATCGAACATAAAAGGCTTCCAGTAACTGTCTTTTCCTGATTTGAATTTTGCGAGACGATAAATATCCTGATAATCTCCCTGTCTCCTAAGACAATAATTTATTGCTTTCCGGTAATCATATTTTTTATTCGCAAAGAATTCAAAATTGAAATATTCATTCAACTGCTTTTTTGCTTTGTCATAAGAGAGTTCCAAATCCCAGCTCACAGGCGGAATAAAACCCTCAACGCCTGTTTCATTTCGCTTGAAAGCTATTTTGGTATTATTCGTCACACTTCGCTGTATGGTCAGATAGTCACCGGAATTAAGGATTATTTCGAGATAAAAAATGTAATCGTTGAAAATATAATCTCCGGCTTCGTTTTTTGTTTTATATAAGGGATGATTCTTTTTGCTGCCAACTTTTTTTAATAATAAAAAGTCAATCAAATCAACAAGTAAGAATTTGCCGAGACAATGTGAATTTCTATTATCATCATTCGTTTTAACGTCCGCATAAATTACATTAAAACCGGAATTGAATTCAATGTTCTTAAAATTTGGCTGATTTGTATATAATTTGCTTAATTTCATCGTTTTATCTCAAACACATCAAGATCATGATGGTATTCAATTTTTCCCAAAAGAAAAAGGAAATTCAAAGCATAAGGTGTAATTTCTTTTGCATGCTTTCCTATTTTACTGACTGTAATTTGCAATAATTCATCGTAGCTGATGATGGATTGTTTGCTGAACTCTTTAATGAGCATTGCACTGACATTCAATAAAGAATAGTCCAAATTCATATATTTTGTCGGGGTAATCATTATTTTTGTCCTACATCACAATTAAAGTTCGTCAGGAGTCCTGCCGTAAAAATCAGCACCGCCGTTCAGTCCCGTAATTTAGCCCCCTGGGCTGATGAAAATGTCACAGACAGAGTTGCCCATTGTGATCCCGTTTTTGTTCCCTCTCATTTTTTTGGCCTGAAAATCAGCGACTTAAAAAATGGCGGGGAACAAAACCGGGATCAGCTTTTGGGAACATCGGCAACATTTTCATCCCCCATTGTTACCCCGTTGATTTCCGGCCATCTGCGAATGCTGGCAACCGCTCCTCTGTCCGTGTTCGGTGAGGGGTGCGGTCTGTGCGAAGCCCTTGCCTCATCGATCCTGATATACATTACCCAATTATTTTTCACAGCCTGTCATAATCGTCGGGAGGTACGTCGGGAACCTGAGACAAAACATGGGAAAATCCTTCTCCTGTTGCCCTTGCGGCTCTTTCTTCCAAATAAGGATCCGGAATTATGCGAAAAAGATGCCGGGCCAGTGACGCGGCATTAAATACTTCTTCATATTTTGATGCAGGTTGCGGCGCTATGGGCCTCATTTTCTATCTCCTTATTCAAAAAACAAGTAATAAGTTCCAGTGTTTTGCGGTGTTTATGCTTCATATTTTTACGTCAATGATCTTACTCGTATCAGTGCCCAGAATGTCCACAACCTTCACCATGACTTTGTATTTGCCTGTCCGCCTGTATTTGTGGGGGGCGGATATGAATTCCAAAGTCGGGTTTTTCTTTGTGCGGAAACTTTGCCATTCGTTTTCAAAAAGATGGTTGCCTGTCCATTCTTCTTCTGTTTCGCCCTTGTCGTTTCTGATTCTGATAATTTCTTTTTTGTCTTCATAATTGAAATCTGTTGCCCAGTAGTCAATCCAGTCGTGCCAGTTTTCGGTTAGCAAAGTGCGGTTGATGATGCCGTTTTTGTCTTTTTCGATTTTGAAAATTTGTCCGTCCTCAATGACAACTTTCCTGCCTTTTCTCATGGATTGCTGCACTTCCTCAATATCATCCTGAGTGTAATGCGTGACAAAGTCTGTCAGCTCCACGGTGACTGTTTTGCCCTTCTTTCTGATTTTTGCGTTCAGATAGGCTACATCATAAAATCTCACCTGTCCTTTTTCTGCGGCGCGTTTGTCAAAGACTTCTCTGGGAATGTATTTCAGCGTAAACGATACGCCTTTTTCTCTGAGTTCCTGAATGAACTGGGGCGTCAGGCCCATTTCAAACTCAAAACCCAGCACATCGGCCCGGGTATAAAGTTTTTGCCTGCATTCCTCAAAAATGCTTTCCAGGCGGCTTTGTGTAACCGGCACATCCAACGGACCCACATGGACAAATCTGCCTGCCTTGCTTCCGTGCAGCGTGGAATGACCTTCAATGCGCTTTGCCTTGTACGCCCCCAAAATGAGACTGACATAGATTTCCTCTTTGCTTTTTCCTGCGCCGTTGCTCAGGTCATCCATAAAAAACTGACGCTCGTATTTGCCAAGATTCAGTATTTCAAAGGCTCTGAAATTTTTGCTGTTTTTTTGCAGTTCTCTCTGAACGCCGATCAGTCTTTTTCTTGTGGTGTGAATGGCAAAACGCCCCAAATCGCAGGCAATCCATTTTCTGCCCAGCTTTTCGGCTACGGCGGCTGTTGTTCCGCTGCCAGAAAAGAAATCAGAAACCAAATCGCCTTCGTTGCTGCTTGCCTTGATAATGCGGTTTAAGAGGGCTTCGGGTTTCTGGGTAGCATAGTTTACTCTTTCATCAGCCATAGAATTAACTTCTGAAATATCATCCCATATAACGCTTACAGCTTCACCTTTTTCTTCGTCCAAATATCTTATGAGTCTTTTTTTTCCAGAAGATGTAATATAAATTTTACCTTCCTTTTCAAAATTAGCAATTGATTCTGCCGAATAATCGCCTAAATCAGAATCACGAAATACACGACCGTTTTTATCAGTGCGAAATTTTGATTTGACAAACTCTTCGCTATATGGCTTGTAGGCATTATTCCAAGTATAATTTTCAGACTTGGTATAGAAAAGAATTACATCAGCGTTCCTTGCATATTGTTTTGAAGTGGCTTTTGCACCCCTGACAGGCTGTCGCTTCCAAAACATTTCATTTTTGTAATTATTTGTATTAAAAATGTCATTGAGAACTAATCGTATGTATCCATTCACTCTCCAATCACAATGCACATAAATACTCCCACCTTCCGCCAACAAATTATGCATGAGTTTCAGTCGTTCATACATCATCGTCAAATAAGAAGAAATGCCTTTTCCCCAAGTATCACGATATGCAATTTCTTCAATAATACTCTGCTTTTTTTCGGCGGTTTCACCGCCAATTTTTATGTTAAAACCAAAGTCTGCACCAACGGCAAAGGGCGGGTCAATGTAAATGAGCTTCAGACCACCCTGTTTTTCAATCTCTTCACGCAGGGGGCCGTTTGCCAAAGAGGAGAGAATGAGCTTGTTATCGCCCCAAATCAGTTTGTTTGTCCAGCCTCTGAGCTGCCTGCCGCGCATATCGAACATTTCAAAATTTTCGCCGGATTTGGCGGCTTCCTTTCGCGGCTCGTCAATATGCTCAATGCTGTGGAAAGGCAGGGCAACATTGGTAACATCCTCCTTGCGTCCGTTCCAGAACAGGAACACATCCTCTTCATCGGCAAACAGTTTGTAAATGAACTCTTTGGGCAGTTTTTCGCCTGCTCTGATGAGTTCGATGATTCGGTTTTTGTCGTTTTCGGTTAAGGTCATTCAGCGCATCCAAATCCTTATTCGGATTTTCTTTGTCCACTTCCACAATGATCGGCGATTTGCCTTTTGAGCCTTTCCCCATCGTGCTGTATTGAAATTCAACGCCTTCGGTTTTCAAACTTTCAACAAATTCAAGAAAATTGGCAGTGCCGACAACGACCAGTTTTTCTGGCATATCTAAAGAAAACATTTTCCGCAATCCGCGGCCAATGGTCTGTTCGGGGAGTATTTTAGCCTGTGCCTTGTATGGTCTCAAACCGACAATCGTGGTTACGTTTCTCACATTCCAGCCTTCGCGCAGCATCAGGACAGAAACAACGGCTTTGTATGATGAACGGTCTTTGTCAATATCATCTGCATCCTTGCGAAGTTTTTCCAATTCATCCTTATGCTTCTTACTGGTAGCGGATTCTTTGATTTCACCGGATTTATTGGTATGAATGGTCAAAACAGCGTCTTTCATTAAAGGATATTCTTTTTCCAGAAAGGCAGCCGCCTGATCCGCTTCTTTGGTACTCATGGCCATAATGAAAAGAATCGGCGTTTTGTGTTTTTTCAGTTCTTCGTACTGCTTCTTCCATTCCAAATATCCCAAATGAATATAATCTCTGTATCGTTCAATAAAATCGCTGGAGTCTTTTTCCCGAATTTTTTGCCGTGACGCTTCATCAGGCAAAACAGGCGACTTGACAACATTCTGTCTGATAGCTTCAACCAAAGGATAATCGCAAATGGTTTGAACAAATATCGCGCCTTTGTTGTGTTTCTGTGTTGCTGAGAAATCGGCTTGCAGGCTGATGCCGCTGCCGGATTTTAATTTGAGTTTGTTGCTGATATCCTCAATGCTTTTAAACCAGGCCAATTTCGGGTCGTGTATGTGATGTGCTTCATCATTGAGTACAAGCAGCTCTTTTATTTTGTCGCTTCGTAAAATTTTGCCCAAATCCAAACCTTTTGAAGTGTCGGCATCCGGTTTGGGTTTTGCGCCGAGAAACGTGGTTTCAAAAGATTGTTCGGGTTCTTCATCAAAGAATACCCGGTGAATATTGCTTAGGAAAATATTGCCTGATTCTGTGATCGGTTTTAAATTGTCCTGAATGTGCAGAGTCAGTTGGAAATCGTTTTTCCAGTCTTTGCCGTCAAAACCGTTTTCGGGAATAAACGGTTCTTCAAAAAACATTTTCAGTCCGTCAAAATCCCTGCGTAATCGGTTCAGCACAATGATATTCGGGGCAATCACTAAAAAATTTTTTGATAATCTGCTGTCGGTTTCATAGAGTTTATGAAAATAAGACCAAACCAAAGTCAGACCCATAACTTTGGTTTTACCTGTGCCGGTTGCCATTTTCACTACATATCTTGTCCATGTTTCATCAAACATCCCCGTACTGACACGCTCGGAAGAATCAAAACGCATGAGTTCATATTTGTCTCTGGCTTTTGCCGCTTCATACAAATAAATGACTGATTCAATGGCTTCACGCTGCGAAAAGAAAAAACTGAAATCCCTTTGTCCGATAAGATGTTCATGGCCAAACCAGAAAGTCATCAGTGATTTGGCAGTATCAGAAGCACCCTGATAGCCGTCATCCCGCCACTCAGCAACTGCGAGCCTTATTTTGTGAACCAATGGCGGCAACAACTTTTCATAAGCATTTTGAAAAGCGTCCATTTGGCTTTGTGTCGGAGACCATCGTTCATCGGGTGTAAGTATCTTAAAAGGGTCTGATATTTTCATTTGTTCCTTATCCTCTGCCAAGGTAAATATTTCCCGAACTCCCGGCGCAGTTGCCAATTGTGATCCCGTTTTTGTTCCCTCTCATTTTTTTGGCCTGAAAATCAGCGACTTAAAAAATGGTGGGAAACAAAACCGGGATCAGCTTTTGGGAACATCGGCAACATTTTCGGATACTTCGCAGGTGATCCGATGCCGTTTGTCAGGTATTTTTATTGAGAAGCGATGGGAAGAATTGTTAATCGATTTCTTTGTTTGAATTCCTGGTGCGTAATTCTTCAACTTCACAGACAATGTCTTTCGCCTTAGTTATGGTTTTAAAGGCCATATTGCGAGGCTGTTCACGTAAACTATCATGATAGTCAGCTTTCACCCTGTTAAAATGAATCATCTCTAATTGATTTGCTATTTTTCTCTTTAATTTATTGCCGCTATCTTTTAGATGCTCTCTAACTCTGTAGTGAGCATCTCCGCCTTTATATTCGTCACCATCTGTTTCTCTGATATAACTACGGACAGTACAAAAAGCTGAATAATATGCCCTGCTGACTGAGGTACGAAAACATGCTTCATCATCAGGAAAATCTTTTACGTTCTTGACCAAATGTTGAGCTAAGTCCAAGTATTTTATCCAATCGAAGCTCATTATATTACCTCATAAATTCGATGTTGAAGTTTAAAATATCACTTTTCATATCATAGTCATTATCTATATGCCAATCTTCAAAACGATCATATCTCTCCATTCCATCATCCATCTCTCCGCACCATTGGATCCATGCCACCAAATTATCTTTATGATTAGAACCGGGCATTATTTCCAAAAATACATTTAGTGGATATCCGAAAAAACGGATTAACCCCGGATTGGACAGATTTCGTATTTTTATTGTATCCGGATATTTATGTATAAATTCATAAAACAATTTGGAATCGTTTTCTAAATATAATGGAGATAATGTTAAATAATGATCTGTTTTATTAACATCCGTCCATACTTTTATACACCTTGCAAACTCATCTTTTTTGTCCAATACACATGCGGTTGTGATAATTGCATCAAGACTTGCAGGGAGTAACGGGTTTTTATCGTATGCCTCTGTAGCGTATTTATAAGCATCTTCATATAGGCCGGCGGCAACAAGTGATTTGGCATAGTTTGCTATATACCTCGCTTCCCGGCCAGATTGTTGTAACGCTCTTTTGTGACAGCTATGCATTACCTTTGCGTCTCCCTCAAAACAGGCAAGCATACCAAGGAGTTCAAACCCATCGGCTATATTAACATTTTCTTTAATCTTTTTTGCTTCTCTTCTTAGCCGGTGCAGATCAAAAGGCGTAAAATTTCCTGTATCTTTAAAGCGATTAAGCGCATTAAATACTTCTTCATATTTTGATGCAGGTTGTGGCGCTATGGGCCTCATTTTCTATCTCCTTATTCAAGTTCTATTGATATGCGGTATAATCATAAGGGTGAGCAATGACCTAAGAATAAATGTTTTATCCGCATGAAAATACCCATTTGTCATTGTCAGATTCCGTGCTGTCTGCAATACAATTCTCGGACCTTGGGGTTCGGACCTTGGGGTGGGTTCGGACCTTGGGGTTCGGACCTTGGGTCGGACCTTGGGGTGGGTCGGACCTTGGGGTGGACCTTGGGGTTTGGACCTTGGGGTACCTTGGGGTCGGACCTGGGAAACCCGTTGAATTTAAAAGAAAATCGCTTTAAAAAAGCCTGTTTTCAGCCCTTAAACCGCCCTTTTTGCATATAAAATGGCCACTTTAAGAACTGACTCCGCCGCTTACGACGATGATTTTACCCCCGGAAAAGGGGTTTTAAGCCCGAAAAACGCCTGTTTTTCAAGGCTTTGTGCTGAAATAACAACAGGTTAGCCAGGTCCGACCCCAGACTCC
>JAUCGI010000148.1 GCA_030378035.1 Desulfobacterales bacterium HSG2 | reverse complement strand
ATTACATTCATGGGATAGCCTGTAATTGAAACCAGTTGCTTCAAATGAGAAATCGGTACCGGATCTCGCAGAGTCAGAGGCCAGGATCTCGCGCCTTCAAATTCATAAATAAAGTGATCTCCTCTGGTTCTCACAAAAGTACCGCCTATACACCCGATATTCCTTTTTACATCACTGACAGCTACATTTTGCTGATAAATATCTTCCGGAATATCCCAGTCATAAGCATCTGACAAAGCAGACTCCCATCCCTGATGATCCTTTATTATTGGGAATCGCTGGTACTCATCATTGTTCATGTCAAGCAAGACAATCCGGTCCGGTTTTTCGCCAAATGAGAAAATGAGAGTCTGACTGCGCTCAATGTCAATGTTGCGAGCCAGAACATTGCGCCACTCATTGTCCAATTCGGGATAATCTCTGGTGGCATAATCAGCATGGATATTCGGTCTCAGTTCCAATGTTGCCAGATTTTGGGATACAACGATTTTTTTAGCTGCGCGTTCAATCCATGTTGAGAAAATGGTATATAGATCAGTTTGCTCATGGATCGGCGCGTTCCAGGGATATGCACTCCACAACAAATCATACAGGTCATCGGAAAAGAGCCATTTCGCGTCATCCTGATCGACGACCCATGTCTCATAGGTCTCGGTAAGAGTTAAAACTCGCTCAATGAATTCATTTTCATAGTCTTCGGGTTTTGTTTTATCCAGAACCAGCATCTCCAAATCAGCCATTACAAGAAGAATCATCAGTTTTCCTTATCCTTTTTGAATAGTCTGGCGTCTCTTTGCGATACCTGCCTTCAGAATAGCTTTGGCATCTTCAGCCGTTTCAGCCAGAAAACCCGGAGGCCAGTTTTCAATCTGACCTTCGTTGTTGAGTCTTAACGGGTCGAGACAGGCACCTTCTTTATCGGTCTGTATGAAGACAATGCTGACCTGTTCGGCAAGCTGACTGCTCAAATCTTCGGCAACAACGCGGCGCAGGCGGTTAATCAGATGGTCGCTATGGGTTTCGATGATAATCCGCCGGCCAGTGTGGGCAAAACAGACCAGCAACTCTGCCAGACGAGCCTGGGCCCGGGGATGAAGATGAATCTCCGGCTGCTCAAAAATGAGAATGCTGTCGGTATCAGCCAGGAGAGCCGTTGTCAGCACCGGCAGGATCTGACTCACTCCGAAACCGACATCGGCAATTGTCACCCAAGTTTCTTCGGGTGATAATGTTGCGAAATTGGCTTGGACAACCCCGGCGGTCTCTTCCACTTTTAATTTCTGCATCCCCATCCATCGCAAAGTTTCATTTATGGCCTGTCCCAGTTCCATATCCTCTTCCAGCAGGTTTTCCCATGAAACAACCTGGCTTTCATCCTCGGGCAGACGGACAAAACTCACCTTTTTATACCAGTGCTGCTGCAAGAGCAAAACAGAGTCCTGTCCACCTGAACCGACATCGTTTCCCCGCAGTTTTCTTTTGAAGTATTTCCGTTCCGGTTCTTCTCGGAGAGGACCTACATATTTAATGTTATGCAGAAGTTCCCGCTCTATAATATCAACTACCGGCTGAAAGAAATCGCTATAAATCATGTTAAATTCAGGTGGTTCTCTATCCGTAACATCCTCTGGCAAGTTATCTGATCTCCATATCGGTAAAAAATGGCTGAAATCGATGATCTTAGGAAGAAATTCTTTTGAATCCGATTCCGGAAGTTCAAGCAGCATCTTTACCAAAAAAAGATTATCATGTAGGCGTTCAAAATTAGCTTTAAGAAATGCTTCCTTATCAATCTCTGAATAAGCATGAAATGATATTTTCAAACGGACCTGATCCGAATCCGGTTGTTTGTAAAAACTGAAATCAGTTTTGACAAAGAAAAAATCTGCATCAGGCGGGATAAAAGGTTTAAGAGATTTATAGCTTCCATGTTTCTGACAGACCTTGCAACGAAACCGGAAGCCGATGCAGAAACCTTCGGATTTTTTATCATAAACCACATTGAAAAAAGGACCGGTCCAGTCGAGCAGGATCTCTCCGGCCACCCGTTTTTCAGCCAGCAGTGTCTGCCTGAGCAGCAGCAAAGCGTCTATGACCGAGCTTTTCCCATGACTGTTTAAGCCGGCTAACACAGTGATCGGAGAGATGGGCAGGGAGACCGTTTTGTTAAATGCCTTGAAGCCGGTTAAACTGAAACGGTCCAGTTTTATGTTCTCCCTTATCTCTGAATCGCTGGCTTGTCGTCTGGATACGTTTACCGCGTCTATCCGTCTGGATACGTTTACTGCCTCTATCCCCTGAGGCGTTTCGTCCATGTCAAATTCGACAATATCATCTTTAAAAAGCCTTTTTATCTCTTCCTGAATCCCCGAGTGACGGACGGAAATCCTATCGCCTCCGCCAATCACTCTGATAAAACCATGTCCCTTGTCAGGGTCAAATTCTGTAACTTGTCCGAGTTTCATAATTCATTTCCCTCAATACTTGATGTTAACCGTCTTTTGTCGGGTCAATTTTTTCAAACTCGACTTCATAATTATTGTACACAACGATTACTTACCCTGAATCTTTCTTGGTGGGTATTCGCTTTCAGATATCTGAATTACATTCATGGGATAGCCTGTAATTGAAACCAGTTGCTTCAAATGAGAAATCGGTACCGGATCTCGCAGAGTCAGAGGCCAGGATCTCGCGCCTTCAAATTCATAAATAAAGTGATCTCCTCTGGTTCTCACAAAAGTACCGCCTATACACCCGATATTCCTTTTTACATCACTGACAGCTACATTTTGCTGATAAATATCTTCCGGAATATCCCAGTCATAAGCATCTGACAAAGCAGATTCCCATCCCTGATGATCCTTTATTATTGGGAATCGCTGGGACTCATCATTGTTCATGTCAAGCAAGACAATCCGGTCCGGTTTTTCGCCAAATGAGAAAATGAGAGTCTGACTGCGCTCAATGTCAATGTTGCGAGCCAGAACATTACGCCACTCATTGTCCAGTTCAGGATAATCTCTGCTGGCATAATCAGCATGGATATTCGGTATCAGCTTTATCGGTTTTGGATCCTCGAAAGAGACAAACTGTATAATTTTATCTGCTTGTGCATGTTGAATCCATTGAAAGAATCTTCTGCGCAGATTGTTCAGCTTGGGACTTTTGGATTTCCACGGGAAAGAGGCCGTCAGCAAATCAAGCAATTCATTGGAAAAGAGCCATTTGGCATCACTCTCCCTGACCCATACGTCATAACTGCTCACAACGGTTAAAAATCGGTCAAAAAAAGCATCATCGTAAGTATCGAACTTTGTTTTATCAAGAACCAGCATTTCTAAGTCTGCCATCACCAGAAGAATCATAATAGACCGTCTGCTATCATTGAGATTTTCAAATATTAAGGGGCATCCTTCATTTGTTAGTTTACACTTTATGTAGAACGATTTTGTAAATCGTTCCGAACGACCTGCAAAGTCGTTCTTCAAGTCGGAAAAAGTGTAAACTATATTTCACCTTCTATGAAGGATGCCTATTAAGGGACTGTAAACCGACCTTTCCATCATTCTCGCGGAAGTGGGAGTCCACTGTTTCGTTGTAACCGAAAGCTTATATAACAGGGAATAACACGGAAGGTCAGTTTTTGACCCGCCGTCGTTTGGCAATACCCGCTCTCACAATAGCCTCGTCATCTTCAACCATTTCAGCAAGGAAATCGGGGGGCCAGTTTTCTATAAGCCCCTCTTTGTTGACCCTTAACGGATCAACATAGGCGCCGTCTTTATCTGCGATTTGCCGAACAAAGACAATGCTCATCTGCTCGGCAAGTTGGTCGCTCAAATCTTCGGCAACAACGCGGCGCAGGCGGTTAATCAGATGATCGCTGTGGGTTTCGATGATAATCCGTCGGCCAGTGTGGGCAAAACAGACCAGCAACTCTGCCAGACGAGCCTGGGCCCGGGGATGAAGATGAATTTCCGGCTGCTCAAAAATGAGAATGCTGTCGGTATCAGCCAAGAGAGCCGTTGTCAGCACTGGCAGAATCTGGCTGACGCCGAAACCGACATCGGCAATTGTCACCCAAGTTTCTTCGGGTGATAATGTTGCGAAATTGGCTTGGACAACCCCGGCGGTCTCTTCCACTTTTAATTTCTGCATCCCCATCCATCGCAAAGTTTCATTTATGGCCTGTCCCAGTTCCATATCCTCTTCCAGCAGGTTTTCCCATGAAACAACCTGGCTTTCATCCTCGGGCAGACGGACAAAATTCACCTTTTTATGCCAGTGTTGCTGCAAGAGTAAAACAGAGTCCTGTCCACCGGAGCCGACATCGTTTCCCCGCAGTTTTCTTTTGAAGTATTTCCATTCCGGTTCTTCTCTATGAGGACCTACATATTTAATGTTATGCAGAAGTTCCCATTCTATCATATCAACTACCGGCTGAAAGAAATCACTATAAATCATGTTAAATTCACATACTTCTCTATCCGTAACATCCTCTGACAAGTTATCTGATCTCCATATCGGTAAAAAATAGCTGAAAGGGACGATCATAGGAGGGAATTCTTTTGAATCCGATTCTGGAAGTTCAAGAAGCATCTCTATCAAAAAAATATCATCATCTAATCGCTCAAATTTGACTTTAAGAAATGCTTCCTCATCAATCTCTGAATAAGCATAAAATGATATTTCCAAACTGATCTGATCCGAATCCGGTTGTTTGTAAAAACTGAAATCCGTTTTGACAAAGAAAAAATCTGCATCAGGCGGTTTAAGAAACTTATAGCTTTTATGTTTCTGACAGACCTTGCAGCGAAACCGGAAGCCGAGGCAGAAACCTTCAGGTTTTTTATCATAAACCATTTCTTCAAACTGATCCACATTGAAAAAAGGACCGGTCCAGTCGAGCAGAATCTCTCCGGCGACGCGTTTTTCAGCCAGCAGCGTCTGTCTGAGGAGCAGAAGGGCATCTATGACCGAGCTTTTCCCATGACTGTTTAAGCCGGCTAACACCGTGATCGGAGAGATGGGAAGGGAGACCGTTTTGTTAAATGCCTTGAAGCCGGTTAAACTGAAACGGTCCAGTTTTACGTTCTCCCTTATCTCTGAATCGCTGGCTTGTCGTCTGGATACGTTTGCCGCCTCTATCCGTCTGGATACGTTTACTGCCTCTGTCCCCTGATGCGTTTTGTCTATGTCAAATTCGACAATATCATCTTTAAAAAGTCTTTTTATATCTTCCTGAATCCCCGAGTGATGGACGGAAATCCTATCTCCTCCGCCAATCACCCTGATAAAACCATGTCCCTTGTCAGGGTCAAATTCTGTAACTTGTCCGAGTTTCATAATTCATTTCCCTCAATATTTTTGATCCATCCCAAAAGAGACTCACTCCTAGCCTCCATCCGAGCCGCCTCTTCCTTGTCATTTTCATGGTCATACCCGAACAGATGAAGTATCCCGTGAACTAGCAACTGCGTAAACCGCTCCTCCATGGGAATCCCCCCCATATCGGCCTCTCTTGCCGCGGTATCCGCGGAAATCACCACATCCCCGAGCAATTCCGGAGGCATATCTTCTTCCGGTTCAGGAATAAAGAGAAGCCCCTCGTCCCTCTGCGGAAACGCGATCACATTGGTCGGCCCCTCTCTGTGAAGATATTCCTTGTTGAGCTCCGCTATCTGAGGATCGTCAACAATAAGAACGGAAAGCTCGGCATCAGGAGACCCCAAGACGTTTAAGACTTCCTGAATTGTCATCCTTATTTTTTCCGGATGAATTTTTTGCCTGTTTTGGCGGTTGCTGATCAGTGCTCCCATTTTCCTTTCTTTCCTTTCTTTCCTTTCTTTCCTTTTTTTCCTTTCTTTCCTTTCTTTCTTTTTCTTTTTTCCCTTCCTTCTTTTCCTTCCCGTTGCCAGCGCCCTTTTCAGGATATTCAATGCGGTGGTGATGGATACCGTTTAATATTTTATTGAAACTCTTTGCGATTTTATGAAGGTCCTTCAATGTCAGTTCGCAATTGTCCAACTGACCATCTGCAAAAATCCCGTTGATCAGCTTCTGGACATGCCCCTGAATCCTGGAGGGCGTCGGATTGTCAAGGGTCCTTGACGCGGCCTCAACCACATCCGCCAGCATGACCAGTCCGGCCTCACGGGTCTGGGGCCTGGGCCCCGGGTACCTGAAATCTTCTATTTTAACCGCATCCTCCCCCTTCATCTGCTTTGCTTTTTCATAAAAAAAACGGATAAAGCTTGTCCCGTGATGCTGCTGGATGGCGTCGGTAATCACCTGGCTGAGTTTGTTTTTCTTACCGATTTCAACACCGTCCTTCACATGGGAGATCAGGATAAGCGCGGACATGGAGGGGGCGAGCTTGTCATGCCTGTTTTTGCCGTTATTCTGATTTTCAATAAAATACAAAGGCTTTTTTATTTTTCCGATATCGTGATAATATCCGCACACTTTGGCAAGCAGGGGATTTGCCTCGATTTCGGAGGCCGCGGCTTCCACCATGGACCCGACCACCACCGAATGATGATATGTTCCGGGCGCCTCCATCATCAGCCTTCGGAGAATCGGCTTCTCGAGGTTTGCCAGTTCATGGAGTGTGATATCCGTTGTATAACCAAAGGCCATTTCCAGAAGCGGGGCAATCCCCGCTGTGGCAATGCCCGCGGCAATGCCTCCCATGAATGCGAACGCCCAGTCCCATAAAATTTTAAAATTCTTTGAATAATCCCCTATGTAAATATCGATTGCCGTTGCAAGCACCATGTTCAGAAAGCCGAGTTTGAAGCCCGCTTTTATAAACACCCTGCGCTCCCTGCAATTCTGCATCCAGTAGGCGCCCATGATGCAGTTCAGCAGAAAGTAAATGAAAATCTCAAAATGGTTTTGGAATATGACCGCCGTGCAGATTGAAATCACCAAGGCAAAAGAGATGGCCACATCCAAGCCCATGAACAGGCATATCGTCATGGTGCTGGCAGCGAGGGGGATACAGAAAGAGAGGGATGACGCAGATATGGAAAACGGTCTGTTCTGAGTAAGAGCTTCAAACAGACTTGATGATATTTTGGGAAGGAAAAAGAAAAGGATCAGCATGACAGAGATGAACAGTATATCTTTGTTATGTACAGACGAAGTCCGACCCCGGCGGTTGAAATTAAGCATGTACATTATCATCAGAAGACACAGGATAAGCACCATGGCACCGATAATTCTGACATATACCTTCTCCTTTTTCTGATGGGCAGTCAGAGTCCTCAGTTTCAGCAACTGTAGTTTTGTGGCCCTTTCCCCCTCACGTAAAAGCATTTCCCCTGCTTTCACCATGAAAAGCACGGGTTTGACCTCATCTTCGGCATTTTTTTTCCGTTCTTCGGTTTCACTTCTGTTTAATGTGATATTCGGTTGTATGAGCCTCTGAGAAAAATCGACGATCACGGGGACTATCGATTTGTTGACATTTTTGATCAGGGGCTTGGCGATAATTCTGACCATCTCCTTGTACTGCCCAGGACCGTAAAATTGCTTTAAATTCTGAACAACATCTTCTGTTTTTGTTCCGAGATCCCTTAACACTATTCCCTTATCGCTTTCTCTCAGAAGGACCTCTTTATTTGCAACCACACCGTTTCCCAATATTTTTGTCAGAATTTCAATGACAACCGCCGCGATATCCTTGGAAAATTTCTCTCTTTCCAGGAGTCTGAAGGCATCTTCACTGACAGAAATACCAAGCTTTTTTTCAAAGTCCCCTTTCATTTGCCATACCCGGTCATGCACAGAGGGCTTTTCAGCAGATG
Source organism: Desulfobacterales bacterium HSG2 (assembly GCA_030378035.1). Taxonomy (GTDB): domain Bacteria; phylum Desulfobacterota; class Desulfobacteria; order Desulfobacterales; family 4be13; genus JAUCGI01. The sequence goes on along the minus strand of JAUCGI010000148.1, from coordinate 2,828 downwards.
TTTCCGCTTCAGGACGCGTTTCCGGTTCAGTTTTATTTTGCGAGTCTTCCCGTTCAAAAAGCTTTTGCATATCCTCAAACGCCTCAGTTACCTGCCTGTTCAGTCTGGGTAAAAGCGTTGCATCGCGGTCATAAACGGTCAGAATTTTTTCCGAAGCCCTCTGGTAAGCTTTTTCCGTGGCTGTTTTATCCTCTATGAAAAAATCTCTCGGGGCTTTGATATCCCTTTCAGCAACATCTCCCAACTGATAAGAATGCTGCTTTTTGGCAATAAGATTCGGGTACAGGATAATGGTGAATATTCCCATCACAAGGACGAGAAGCCCCCCTCGGATAACACTGCTGGAGCCCAGAAAATTACTGAGCGATTTTTTGCTTCTTTTCATTTCTGGTCAAGTGGTCAGTGGTCAAGTGGTCAGTGGTCAAGTGGTCAGTGGTCAGTGGTCAGCGGTCAGTGGTCAGTGGCAACTGACTGCTGATTACAATCAGTGGTCAGTGATCATTGGCAACTGACTGCTGATTACAATCAGCGGTCAGTGGTCAGTGGCAACTGACTGCTGATTACAATCAGTGGTCAGTGGTCAGTGGCAACTGACTGCTGATTACAATCAGTGGCAACTGACTGACTGACAAATTTACCATTTATAAAAATAACCTGTCATTCCCCTGATTTCGCAGGCATGGATGACATGACGCGAGATTTTATAATTGGTATTATTCAGGAAGAATGGTTCGTAGTTCCGCCTTCAGGCGGCAGGAAGAATGGTTCGTAGTTCCGCCTTCAGGCGGCCCTCTTGTACCGAAAAGGAATTTTCGGAAACAGGCCGCCTGAAGGCGGAACTACGAACTTTTCTCCGTCTCCATGTCCTCATAAGCTTTGATAATCTCCTGGACCAGTCTGTGCCTTACCACATCACTTTTTGAAAAAAACACGAATTTTATCCCTTTGATTTCTTGCAGGATGTTCTTTGCCTCAATAAGTCCTGATTGTCTGTCAGCCGGAAGATCCACCTGGGTGATGTCACCTGTGATGACCGCTTTGGAGCTGAATCCGATACGGGTCAGGAACATTTTCATCTGCTCGGAGGTGGTATTTTGCGCCTCATCCAAAATAATGAAAGAATCATTCAGGGTCCGGCCGCGCATAAAAGCAATGGGTGCGACCTCTATTACCCCCTGCTGCATCAGATTTGAAACCTTTTCAAACCGCATCATATCATGAAGCGCGTCATAAAGGGGTCTCAGATAAGGATCAACTTTTTCCGTCAGGTCTCCGGGCAAAAATCCGAGGGCCTCGCCTGCCTCGACCGCGGGCCGGGTGAGAATGATCCGGCTCGCCAATCCTTTTGAAAGGGCTGCAACGGCCATGGCCATGGCCAGATATGTTTTGCCTGTTCCGGCAGGCCCAATGCCGAAAACGATATCAAAATCCCGCATGGCGTCGATATATTTCTTTTGCGCGGGGCTTTTGGGGGTGATAGCACGCTTTTTGGAGGTAATATATACCGTATCCATAAAAATGTCTTTCAACTGAATACGATCATCTTTGCTCAACGCCCGGACCGCATAATCAATGTCATTGGGATAAACCGGGTATCCGCTTTTCAGCAGGCCGTACAGTTGTCTGAGCACATTCTGGGCAAGGCTCGCCTCAATGGTATCGCCCTGAATGAATACGCTGTTTCCTCTTGTATGAATGGCAACACCTATCGCGTCTGCAATTCGTCGCAGGTTGTTATTATGTTCACCAAACAACTGCCTTGACAGTTCAATATCAGAGAATGTCACCTTGGTTTTTTTATCCATAAAAGTTTTTAAGGGTTAAGGGTTAAGGGTTAAGGGTTAAGGGTTAAGGGTTAAGGGTTAAGGGGTTAAGGATTAAGGTTAAGGGTTAAGGGTTAAGTTTCAAGTTTCAAGGTAAGTCTTATGCATGGGATATCCTTAACCTAACCCTTAAAACTTAACTCTTAACCCCTTAACCCTTAAAACTTAACCCTTAACTCTTTCTTGTCTATACCATATCTCTTCAGATGATTGCAAATAAGATCACAGATTCGATTTGTCAATTTCTTATGCAAAAAACCAGTTTTTCAAAAAAACTGATTTTTCACATCCCAAAAGCCAGGTTTTTTACAGATGCGAATTAGGTTAAAATAAAATAAATCAGCTTCACACAGCAGATTTATAACATACTGTTAAATCCTAATTCCCAAATTACTAATTCGCGTTACAGATCAAAATGCGCCCTGACCTTAAACCGTTTTGTCGCGGGAAGATTGATAATATCTGTGATCCCTGTTTCCTGAGAGATATTTTCAAGGTTTGATTCGATTTCTTCCATGGACGGAGCAATAAAGGTAAACCAGATATTAAAGTGACTGTCCCGCTGATAATTATGCGTCACCCCGGGATATCGATTAACCGCCTGGGCAAAGGAACTGATTTTATCATCCGGAACTTTTGCCGCGCAAAGCGTGCTGACAAATCCCAGCTTGCCGGGGAAAAAATTGCCGCCGATTCTTCGGATAATTCCATTCTCTTTGAGGCGGGTAAGCCGGCTCAACACTTCATCATGGGAAAAGCCTAGATCGTTGGCAATGGAAAGATACGGACGCGGGGTTATGGGAAAGTCAGACTGAATCCGGTTCAGAATTGCCCTGTCAATGTCGTCTAACAATGGCATGGGTCTCCTTGTCGGTTGTCGGTTGTCGGTTGCCGGTTGCCGGTTGCCGGTTGCCGGTTGCCGGTTGCCGGTTGCCGGTTGCCGGTTGCCGGTTGCCGGTTGCCGGTTGCCGGTTGCCGGTTGCCGGTTGCCGGTTGCCGGTTGCC
>JAUCGI010000147.1 GCA_030378035.1 Desulfobacterales bacterium HSG2 | reverse complement strand
ACAGAGTGCCGGTTTTCATGCATCCGAAGCTTTTTGTCTTGTACACAGGTTTCAGGTTTCAGGTTCCAAATTTCGAGATCCAAACATTTCAAGCATCAAGTTTCAAAGTTTCAAATTCCAAATTTCAAATTCCAAATTTCAAGTTTCAAACATCAAGCATCAAGAATTAAGCATCGAACATCAAACATCAAGCATCAAACATCAAACATCAAGCATCAAGCATCAAGCATCAAACATCAAGCATCGAACATCAAGCATCAAGCATCAAGCATCAAGCATCCAGCATCAAGCATCCAGCATCAAGCATCCAGCATCAAGCATCCAGCATCAAACATCTACTTTATCGTATGAATCACTTGATGTCAAAAAATTGTTTTGACTTTTGTTTTAAATCAGGTTATTTTCTATTTTTTAAGTACCCAGATAAAAATGGATTTTTTCTTGGATCGATCTTTCATAGCGGGGATGGTGCTAAGGTGCTGATAAAGGCAGATATTTAAGTTCAAGTTTACAGGCACGGAAGTCCAATATGTGTACTTATGGAACTTTGAGAATTTTCTTCAGGAGTTTACAGAATGGCAGAATCTCTTACTTATGCGGATGCAGGGGTTGACATTGAGAAGGCGGACAGGCTGGTAAGCACAATCAAAGGAATTGCAAAGCAGACATCCAGATCGGGTGTTATGAGTGAAATCGGCGGATTCGGCGGGCTTTTTTCACTCAATACGGCCAATATTGAAAGGCCTGTCCTTGTGAGTTCCACAGACGGCGTCGGAACCAAGCTGAAAATTGCTTTTATGATGAACAAACATGACACCATAGGCATTGACCTGGTGGCCATGTGCGTGAATGATATTGCAGTTATGGGCGCGAAACCTCTTTTCTTTCTGGATTACCTTTCAATGGGAAAACTGGAAACAGGAATTGCCGAGGATGTCATCAGGGGGATCGGCGAAGGTTGCAAAGACGCCAATTGTTCCCTTATCGGCGGTGAGACCGCTGAAATGCCCGGATTTTACAAAGCAGGGGAATATGATCTGGCCGGTTTTGTGGTCGGAGTCGCCGACAACAGCAAAATTGTTGACGGCTCGGAAATCCGGGGAGGGCACAGGCTTGTCGGCATTCCGTCGAGCGGGCTTCACAGCAACGGTTTTTCTCTGGTTCGGAAGGTCTGCTTTGATATTCTCAAACTGGAAGTGGATACATACATACCGGAACTTGAACAGCCCCTTGGCGAAGCGCTTCTTGAACCGACAAAAATCTATTCAAGCACCATTCAACTGCTGATAAGAGACCTGCCGATTCACGGACTTGCCCACATCACCGGCGGGGGCATCGGGGAGAATACTGTCCGGGTGATCCCCCGGGCATGCAGTGTTCTGATATATCGGGGCAGTTGGGTAATCCCCCCCATCTTTAAATTCATCCAGCAGGCCGGCAAGATATCAGATGATGAAATGATGCGTACCTTTAATAACGGCATCGGCATGATCGCGATTGTGCCTGAAAAGGATGTGCCGGATGTGCTGCAACGGCTTAAAGGAATGCACAGAAACGCCTGCGTCATCGGGGAGGTCGTGAAAAAGGAACTTTCGGATAAGCGGGTAAAATGGATTGATTAGTCGGTTGTCGGTGGTCAGTTGCCAGTTGTCAGTTGCCAGTTGCCAGTTGCCAGTTGCCAGTTGCCAGTTGCCAGTTGCCAACCGTCAACTGATGTGGGAGGAGTTATGAAACCTGTGAATGAACGCCGGAACAGAACAATATATAACAGACTTTCCAGACATTTTTTCAGTCTGATGGACTGGATCGTAAAAGGCCAGAAAAAAAAACCGCTTTGTAAAAGCTGAACCCCAAAATCAACCCGCACCCGGAGGGTGTGATTTGTTGGTCAGTGGTTGGTGGTCAGTTGTCAGTTGTCCGTGTAACAACTGACTACGGACCACGGACAACTGACCACGGACAACTGACAACTGACCCATGCCATATTTCATTTTTTCCCTATCGTTTTTTTTATGTCTGACGTTAACGCCGCTTATCCGGCTCGTTGCAGCCAGGAAAGGCTGGATGGCCTATCCGGTTAAAGAACGCTGGCACAAGAAGCCGACCGCGCTGCTGGGCGGTATTGCCATATACCTCGGCGCGGCCATCCCCCTTTTTTATACCGCGGATTTTGGCACAATCCTGCCGCATGTCATTTTCCAGTTCCCTGCCTGGATGCCGGGAGCAAGTGTCCCTCCGCCTCTGCCCTCGATAAACGCGGTGATATGGATCGGCATGACCTTTCTTTTCATTTTGGGTCTGGTGGATGATTTCAGACAGATCAAACCCCAGACAAAATTGGTGGGGCAGATACTGGTCGCTTCAATGGTCACATTTTTGGGATTCCGGCTCCACTGGTTCGTCTCCCTTACTCTGGATACCATTGTCACCATTGTCTGGATCGTGGGCGTCACCAACGCGTTCAATCTGATTGACAACATGGATGGATTGTGCGCCGGCATCGGACTGATTGCCGCGCTGTATCTTGCTGCGTTATTTTCCGGAGGAGAGATGAGCACCGCTGTCATCGCCGCGGTGACCCTTGCCGGCGCTCTGGCCGCTTTTCTGATTTACAACTTTAATCCGGCTTCAATTTTCATGGGAGACTGTGGCAGCCTGTTCATTGGCTTTGCGCTCTCAATGCTGAGTCTTTATTATTGCCAGTTGCCCGATGTCCGCAATCCGATGTCCGTCTATGTTGTGCCGGTAATGATCCTGATGGTTCCCATTCTGGATACCACAATGGTTACGCTTATACGGCTTTTAAGCGGCCGCAAGGCGTCTGTGGGGGGAAAGGACCACACCTCCCATCGTTTTGTTCTTATGGGATTCAGTGAAAAAGGGGCGGTGCTCTCCCTGTACGGAATCGGTACCATATCCGGGCTGGCTGCCCTGTTTGTCAGCAAAAGCGACACGCTGACCTCGCCGGCCGTGATCATTCCCTTAGCCCTGTCAGTCCTTCTGATGGGCGTATGGCTGGCCCAGCTCCGAGTCTATCCTGAAAAGGAATTTTCAGTTCTCCGGGACCGTCCCTATACCCCCGTTCTCATCGAACTGACCTACAAGCGGCAGATTCTGCTGGTGGGACTCGATTTCTGTCTGATTGCATTTTCATATTATCTGTCCTACCGCATCCGCTTTCAGGCCGATGATTTCCTGTTTTACTTCAAAGTGTTTCTGCATTCACTCCCCGCGGTCATTGCATGCAAGTTCACAGCATTTTTTGTAACGGGGGTTTATAGGGGGATTTGGCGGTACATGAGCACAACCGATGTGTTCACATATCTGAAAGCGTCCCTTTTTGCCACGCTTCTCTCTGTTGTAACTGTCACATATATTTACCGGTTTCAGGATTTTTCAAAAGGAATATTTCTGATCGACTGGCTGCTAACTACCGGTCTGCTCCTGGGCACGCGGGGATTTTTCCGAATCTCAGCGGATACAATGAGCCGGAAAACCCTTTCCGGTGAAACGGTCTTCATATACGGCGCGGGCCGTGGCGGGGAGATCCTGTTGCGGGAAATATTGAATAACAGGAAACATAACATCAAACCGGTCGGATTTATTGATGACGACCCATTGAAAACCGGCAAAAAACTTCAGGGATATCCCATACTCGGCGTTTTCCGGGATATCGACACATTTTTTGAAAAACACAGGGTCAGCGGAATGCTCATCTCGTTCAGGGATGAAGATTCAGAGAATCTTGATGCTGTCAAAAAATTTTGCAGAAAAAATGATCTGTTTTTAAAACATTTTTCCATTGATCTCACTGACATTATAAGGGTTAAGGGAGTAAGGGTTAAGGGTTAAGGCTTTCCGCATCCGGCCTTAACCCTTAACCCTTAACCCTTAACCCTTATAACCTTAACCCTTAACCCTTTATAACCCTTATGATACTTCTCGGCATAGAAACTTCCTGCGATGAAACCGCTGCCGCGGTTGTTGTTGATGGCGCGACCGTTTTATCTTCTGTGGTCGCGTCACAGATTGAGGTGCATCATCCTTATGGCGGGGTTGTGCCTGAGCTTGCTTCACGGAAGCATCTTGAGGCGATTGTTCCGGTGGTGGATGAGGCAGTGCGAAAATCCGGTGTTGATCTGAAACAGATTGACGCCATTGCCGTCACCCAGGGTCCCGGACTGATCGGCGCGCTGCTTATCGGATTCTCCTTTGCAAAAGGATACGCGTTCACCCTGAATATCCCGTGGATCGGTGTCAATCATCTCGAAGGGCATATCAACTCCGTGTTCCTTGAACCGGACCCGCCGCCCTTTCCGTTTGCCGCGCTTCTGGCCTCCGGCGGACATACCAGCATTTACCATGTGACATCTCATACACAGGCTCAACTGTTGGGGCAGACCCGTGATGACGCGGCCGGGGAAGCCTTTGACAAGGTGGCCAAAGTGCTGGGTCTCGGCTATCCGGGCGGCGGCATTATCGGCAGGCAGGCCGAAAAAGGGGATCCCGGAAAAATTATTTTCCCGCGGTCATATTTGGACAAATCCGGTTTTGATTTCAGCTTCAGCGGCATCAAAACAGCGGTCAATCGCTATGTCCAGACCCACCAGGATGAATATCAGGAGCAGATACCGGATATCGCCGCGGGATTCCAGGAAGCGGTTGTGGAAGTTATGGCTTATAAAATCATCCATGCGGCAATCGAAACGGACTGCAATCATATTGCCATCGTAGGCGGTGTCGCGGCAAACAGAAGGCTGAGGGAAAGTGTCAGACAGAATGCCCGGGCCAAAGGAATTTCGGTTCACATCCCCTCCTTTGACCTGTGCGGGGATAACGCGGCAATGATCGCGGCCGCCGGTTACCATTATTTAAAAGAAGGAAATGAATCGGATATGGATGCGGATGTTTATTCAAGAGCATACAAATGAACCTTGCTTCTTGCTCTTCCTCTTGCTCTTGCTCTTTATCTTGCTCTTGCTCTTGCTCTTTATCTTGCTCTTGCTCACAAGATAAAGATAAAGAGCAAGATAAAAGATAAAGAGCAAGATAAAGATAAAGATAAAGATAAAGAGCAAGATAAAGAGCAAGAGCAAGATAAAGAGCAAGAGCAAGATAAAGAGCAAGATAAAGATAAAAGAGCAAGATAAAAGCTTGACTGTTCTTTCCAATTATCATAATTAAGGACCACTTTAAAGATAAATTTTTTGAAAAGGAATGATAGAATATGTCATTTTCAGTTGCGCTGGCAGGAAAAGGGGGTACGGGAAAGACCACAGTAGCAGGCCTGCTCATTAAGTACATGGTCATGAAAGGAAAAATCCCCGTGCTTGCCGTGGATGCAGATTCCAATGCAAATCTGAACGAAGTTCTGGGACTTGAAGTTTCCGACACTCTGGGAAATGCCCGCGAGGAAATGAAAAAGGGACAGGTTCCCAACGGAATGACCAAAGATGTTTTCATATCCATGAAATTAGAGCAGGCAGTTGCCGAAGCTGACGGATATGACCTTATTGTGATGGGACAGCCTGAGGGCGCAGGTTGCTATTGTGCCGCAAACTCGCTTCTTACCGGATTTTTGGAACGTCTGACAGGGAATTATCCCTACATTATAATGGATAATGAAGCCGGAATGGAGCATATCAGCCGGCTGACCACCAGCAATGTGGATGTTCTGCTTATTGTCACAGACACATCTCGCCGCGGGATTCAGGCAGCCGCACGGATTCATAAGCTTGCAGGCGACCTCAGCATCGGCGTCGGTCGCAGTTGTCTGATCGTTAATCAGGTGAAGGATCGGTTGTCTGAGACAGCTTTGAATATTATCAATGACGCGGGCCTGGAATTTTTGGGAACCATACCTGAAAATGAGACCGTTTATGAATATGATTTGAACGGGCAGCCCACCATAGAAATGCCCGCGGACAACGAGGCAGTTCAGGCAGCTTATGAAATTTTTGAAAAGATAGTCAATTGATGAAGATTGAAAAATTGTCAATCTTCGATCTTCAATTTTCAATCCCTAGGGGAAAATATGAAAAAGACAGGCTTTTTGCACGATGACAAGTATTTGCTTCATGAGACAGGCCCTTATCATCCGGAATGTCCTGAAAGACTCAAAGCAGTTTACAAAGGTATAAAGGACGCGGATTTTCTTTCCAAGCTTACGCTGATGGAAGCCAGCCCGGCAGACCAGAAATGGATTGAAAGGATTCATAGCATAAAATATATCCTGCGCTTTGAAGAGGCATGTCTCTACGGTATGACGGAGTTCGATTACCCGGATAACCAGATGTGCAATGAATCTTATGACATTGCAATGCTGTCGGTGGGAGGTATCTTAGATACCGTAAAGCTGATTATGGAGGGGAAGATTGACAATGCATTCTGCTCTGTGAGGCCCCCGGGACATCATGCCGAAATGAACAAAGCCATGGGTTTCTGCTATTTCAACAACGTGGCCGCCACAGCCAGATACCTGCAAGAGGAATGGGGAATAAAGCGGGTCGGGATCATCGATTTTGATGTGCATCACGGTAACGGAACCCAGCACCTGTTTGAACATGATCCCACGGTATTTTATTATTCCATCCATGAGCATCCCTCATTTTCTTTTCCCGGCACCGGACGTGAATTTGAAAAGGGCGTGGGTGACGGAGAGGGATTTACCCTGAATTCTCCCATGCTGCCTGGCCAGGGGGACAGGGAATACAAGAAAGCATTGGAAAGCGACCTGTTTCCGGCATTTTACGAATTCAAGCCGGAAGTGATCATCGCATCCACCGGCTTTGACGCGCATATTGATGATGACATGTCAGGCATCGCTCTTTCAACTGAGGGGTATTCATGGATAATGAAACGGATCATCGAAATGGCGGACAAGTGTTCAGACGGAAAACTCCTTTCCGTTCTTGAGGGCGGATATTGCCTTCCCCGCCTTCCTGAACTGGCAAAAAACCATGTGGAAATTTTAATGGATAAGTAGTCAGTTGTCGGTTGTCGGTTGTCGGTTGTTGGTTGTCGGTTGTCAGTTGTCGGTTGTCGGTGGTCAGTTGTCGGTTGTCGGTTGTCAGTGGCAACTGACCACCGGCAATTGACCACCGACAACTGACAACTGACCACCGACAACCAACAACTGACCACCGACAACCAACAACTGACCACCGACAACCGACAACCGACAACCAACCACTGACAACCAAGGAGAATAAAAATATGTTTATCAACAAATCAATGTGCAAGAATGTTGTCACCATTGACAAAGAGGCCGGGATTTTCAGGGCAAGAGAGATGATGATGGAACACCGGGTCCGTCATCTTCCTGTGGTGGATGCGGACAACAAACTGATCGGAATGGTAACGGACCGGGACGTGCGGAGCGCCATGCCGTCTCTTTTTATTGAGACATGCGATATTGGCGAGGAGAAGGAGAGGCTTGAAAAACTCAGAGTGGAAGATATTATGACGAGAAATCTGATCACGATTTCTCCCACATACACGCTTCAGGATGCCCTTTTGCTCATGCAGAAGCACCGCGTGGGTGCCTTTCCGGTTGTGGATGAGGAGAGTAATAAGCTGAAAGGCATCATCTCCGTTCGTGATCTGATGCGCTCCTTCATCAATGTTCTGGGTATCAGGGAACCCGGAACGCTGATAGGCGTTCTTGTGGAAAACAAACAGGGACAAATGAAAAAAATTATCGATGCCATCACCGAGGAAAAAATATCCTTTGGCAGCGTCCTCGTCTCCAGATACTGGGATGAAGGAAAGCGGGCCGTTTTTACATACCTCTTGACGAACACTGTGGCACCCATGAAAAGGAAATTGGAGAAGCTGGGGTTTGAAATACTTGATCCCATGGAATGGTATCTGGATCAGTTCCCGAAAAAAGATGAGTGAAACAAAGCATAAATCCGGGAATTCAGAAATTCAGGGGTTCAGGGATGCCTCAGTCTCTCAATCCCCTGATTCCCAAATTCCCTACAGGAATCTGTATATATATTATATACAAGGCCGTGTGAAACCTTGCAATGAAATATCCGGCAGGGAGTTTGTCGGCAATTGGGAAGAGGACGATTTTTCCTTTCTCTTTTTTTCCGAACCCTCTCGGGAGAAAATGGGGAAACTTCTGAACGCCCAGCCGGATTTGGCCCTTCTGGATCAGTTCTGCATGACTTATGAGGAATGGCAGGGAGGGAAGATCGCGCCGTTTGAGGTCGGCAGTTTTCTCATCTCACCCCCCTGGGAGAGAAATCCGAAATCCGAAATCCGAAATCCGAAATCCGAAATCGAAAATCCGAAATCCGAAATCCTTCTGGACCCGGGGGTCGTGTTCGGAACAGGGACACATCCCACGACGCATGACTGTCTTGAAATTCTGGAGCGGGTATGCTGTGAGGAAAAGATCGAATCGGTCCTCGATCTTGGAACAGGGACGGGCCTGCTTGCCCTTGCCGCAGCCCGGCTGGGGTGCAGACATATCCTCGCGGTCGATTTTAATTTTCTGGCAGCAAAGACAGCGAAAAGAAACGCGGTCTTAAATCTGCTGGAAGAGAACATGCTGACCGTTCAGGGACGGGCTGAGGATTTTATGGACTATCCCGCGGAACTGATGATCGCGAATATCCACTATGATGTGATGAAGCGATTGATCCGCTCGGAAGGTTTTCTTCGCAAAAAATGGTTTATCCTGTCTGGGCTTCTGCGCAGCGAAGCAAGGGATATCGCTTGGAAATTGTCCCAATACCCTGTCAAAATCCTGGAAAGACGGGAGCGTGACAGCGTATGGCACACCTTTTTCGGTGCAATCGTCAATCACTGATGTCGGTTCCCCGGAGTAATCCGAACCGGAAATCAGGGGATTTGTCAATCCCGCGAGCTTGGATGAACAAAGAGGGAATGTCATCTGTTGTTCAGACAAAAAAGAATCAGCGTGGTTCTGCCTGAAATCATAGTTTACAGATTAGACAGTCTGACCCGGATGAACCGCGGCAGGAGCGATCTGATCCTCTGGTTCATTTCGGAAAAGGGGGCAGAAAAAGAGGAATTGGAACATTGCATGAAAGAGGGATATCTGGCTAATTAATTACAACTTCATCGGGGAAAGCAGCGCCGAATGGGATTTCTACTCCGGGGACGGAGATTATGACTGAAGTCAGCCCGAAAAGAACGCCCTGACAGGCAGTATCAGCGACTACCTGATTTATGGGAAAGGAGGTTCATTGATCGCCAAGTAACTGGCTTATCAGGACAGAGGGCATAGGATTAGCTACGTCCGCGTAAACATTTTATGTCATTTTACGAACATAATCTGACATAAAATAACAACCTTCTGTATTAACTATTTTTTAACAGTGGGCCATATTTGTTGATCTTTCCTGACGAAAAACCAATAAATTCAGCCTGCCTCCAAACTTTTACAGTAAAAAAAAGGGAAATTTCAAGATGAAAAAGTTTTTCCAGACAATTCTTATTTTCGGCCTCATGCTGCTTTTGCCGATTGTCCTTATCGGGTGCGGTGATGATGACGATGATGACGAGACCAGAATCAAGGTTTGCAACACGGATGATGAGAAATATGATGTGGAACTTTATCGAAGCGATGACAATACGCTGGTCAAGGAGTTTCAGCTGGATAAGTATTATAAGAGCGATGCCTGTGATAAGTTTTCGGATGTGGATGACGGAAGATATTATATCAAAATAACCGAGGTGGATAAGTCGGATAACTCGGATCAGACAACCAGCTTCTATATGGAAAGCGGGGATCAGAAAGATTTTAAGATTAAGAGCCCCGGGCGCATCAGCGGAGACGATTCCGAAGGCACTGACGGAACAGTCGAAGTTTGCAACACGGACGACGAGACATATGATGTGACGCTTTACCGGCTCTCTGATGATACAGAGATAGGTACGTTCGAGTTGGAAGAATACTATAGCGGGGATGTGTGCGATGAATTTTCAAAAGTGGTAACTGGCGAGTATTATCTCTTCATATCGGAACAGGGCGCGGAGAACACAAACAAATCGGACTCCTTTTATCTGGATGGCGGGGAAACCGAAACCTTTCTGATTGAAAGTCCCGGAACCATTGAGAAAGAATAGTTACGGTTTCTGACGATTTCTCGTTCCCATGCAAAGCTTGGTGGGAGCGAGATGACTATTTCGGCCTCTCTGTGATCTCCGCGGTTTCCCGGTGTGCCGAAACTTTGCAGAACCACGAAATCCGTTAGAACCAGTGTCATTTAACTGAGAAAATTTCCCCAACTGTCATTCCTGCGGAAGCAGGAATCCACTGTCGTTTAACTGAGTCCACTGTCGTTTAACTGAGTCCACTGTCGTTTAACTGAGAAAATTTCCCCAACTGTCATTCCTGCGGAAGCAGGAATCCACTGTTGCCGTTTAACTGGGACTTCCCAAACTGTCATTCCTGCGGAAACAGGAATCCAAACTGTCATTCCTGCGGAAGCAGGAATCCAGACTGTCGTTCCTGCGGAAGCAGGAATCCAGACTGTCATTCCTGCGGAAGCAGGAATCCACTGTTGCCGTTTAACTGGGACTTCCCAAACTGTCATTCCTGCGGAAACAGGAATCCAAACTGTCATTCCTGCGGAAGCAGGAATCCACTGTTGCCGTTTAACTGAGACTTCCCAAACTGTCATTCCTGCGGAAGCAGGAATCCAGACTGTCGTTCCTGCGGAAGCAGGAATCCAGACTGTC
>JAUCGI010000146.1 GCA_030378035.1 Desulfobacterales bacterium HSG2 | reverse complement strand
AAAAACTCAAAAACTCAAAAACTCAAAAACTCAAAAACTCAAAAACTCAAAAACTCAAAAACTCAAAAACTCAAAAACTCAAAAACTCAAAAACTCAAAAACTCAAAAACTCAAAAACTCAAAAACTCAAAAACTTAACATGACGGAGGTATTTTATGAAACGAAATGTAGCGGTATGGATAATAGCATTTGCTGGGAGCTGGCTGATGTGCTTTTCTTGTGATGCAAAGGGAAAACGTCCTGATGAGGCTATGCAAATGGGAAGCTATACCCAGGTTATGGATAAGAAAGTGTCAGATTTTCTGGGTGCCGGCCGAATTGCGGTACTCAGCGCGGCGGACAAGGTTGAAGTGTATCAGATTGACTGGGCCAGGAAATCTGGCAAAAGTGCCATGACGGTTCAGGGCTATCCGGTCGTTTCCCGAGGCCGTGATCTGAGCGACAGACAGATAACGGCTGTCCGGGCGATTATCGCCGCGGCTTCAAGCTATGAATTCCAATGGACCAAAAGGACCCGTCTTCGGCCGTCATATCTTCTGCGTTTTATCAGAGGGAATGATACAGTGGATATTGCCATGGATTTCAACAGCCGGCAATGGGGATTTTATCACAGGGGGAAGCTTATCGAGGAGGATATCAGTGAAAATTCGGCCCACCCTGCACTGTGGGGAATCATACGTTCGCTTTTTAATTAGGAATTGTGACCGGATAAGATTCCCATTTTGAACTCTTGCTCCTAATCGAATGGCAGAATGAAGATAAAGAGCAAGATAAAGAGAGCAAGATAAAGAGCAGGATAAAGAGCAGGATAAAGAGCAGGATAAAGAGCAGGATAAAGAGCAGGATAAAGAGCAAGATAAAGAGCAAGAGCAAGAGCAAGATAAAAGATTAACTAACATTTTTGTCAGCAATTTATAAAGGAGGCTTAAATGATTAAAAAATCAAACCGAAAAACCAATCTTTTTTATCTGATCGCGTGGCTGGGCCTGATATTTCTGCTTGCGATATGTGCCCAGTCCTGCGGGCATGAACCAAAGACGCAGCCTGTTATCACGCTGCCGCCTACACCGCCTGTCACTCCGTCTGTCACTACCACGATGCCGTATGTCACCACGACGCAGCCGACGTCGCCTGTCATTCCGAGTTCATCGGTATCCACACTTCACCTGATCATCGTGGCGGATACTCAGGATTATAAAATTGGTTCTTCTGTGGCTGCGGATTCCAGAAATATGCAGACGCTTATTAAGTTGATTGCTTACCGAAGCAATGGTCAGTTGTCTTTGAACAAGATCGTGTTTGAAGGGGAGTCGATTACACAGCAGAACATGCTGACTGCCATTGATTCGTTAAGGGTGGGGGCCAATGATGTCATCGTATTTCTGTATGCGGGGCACGGACACCGCTACACTTCAACCGCATCCAAGTGGCCTCTGATGGACACAAGGAACCATCCCACAGACTTTTTGACGGTGATAAAAAAAATCAGCAGCAAGTATTCCCGACAGTTTATTGCGCTTGCGGACTGCTGCAATGAAGTGGTTGACAGATATCGTGAGCGCGTTTCGCTGAACAACAATTTTCCATACGATAATATCAAACGCATGTTCTTAGACTCCACAGCAAAAATTTCTGCAAGCGGATGCAAACCGGGACAATTCTCTTACGGAGATGGCGATGGCGGTTATTTTACCTCTGCCTTTATTTCCAATTTAAGAAATGCACTGCTTTCTCATGGGGACTGGAATACAGTTCTTGAAAAAACCAGAACAGATGTTTTCAGCAGAAGCGGCAACCGACAGGAGCCGCAATATGATAAAACTGGCAACTGACAGTTGTCGGTTGTTGGTTGTCAGTTGTTGGTTGCCGGTTGTCGGTTGTCGGTTGTCGGTTGTCGGTTGTCGGTCGTCGGTCGTCGGTTGTCGGTTGCTGCCGGCAACTGCTCGGCTCGGATTGGCAAATCCGAGCCGTCTGCATACGGTGCAATTAAAGATGTTTATAATGTTGTTTGCCTGATTTTATCACTTTCATCCAGCCTTTGGTCTGATCCAATTCCAACCTCCCCAAAACATCACTTAACACCTCTGTTCTTTTCGCGTCCTCAATAATATCAAGTGACGCTTTGATTGTTGACAATATTTTCTTTTTACTGTCCTTGCTTCTTGCCTTTGTGTCAAGACCAGCTTGAATAAATGCATCAACGACGGCTTTGTTCGTAATACCTCTCTTGGCATTGGCTATTGATGTTTTTATATTGTTCCACAATTTACTTGCAGATGCACTCCAGGAGGTGTTATCAACATCAGCTCTCGGTTTTTTTTGTTTGGTTCTGCGTTTATCAGCTATTGCCACCCGTGCATCCTTCAAAGCTTTTATAACCTTCAAAACCTCTTGTGGCTGTTGGCTGATTTCCTCAGCCCGATCTAATATTTCTTCAGGAGTTTCATACAGTATTTCATGGATAAAAGAGATCACCCCATATTTATTCATTTGTTTATCCTCCGTATGTGTTTATCCTAGCTTCCATTTCATCAACAAGCGAGTCCATAGTTTTTTTCGTGATTTTTCTTGCATACTTTGTATCAAAGAGTGGCGTACCTTCTTTAAGTGCGCGCAGATGGCTTGTTGATGATTTAACCTCGGTTTCAAAGACATAAGACGCTTTTTCAGAAACCAGTTCCTTACATTCTTCCTCAATATCTGAGTCACCTTTCACTTGATTGAACACAACACCGAGGTCTTGAACTTTTTGCGGGTCAGGATAGTCGTAACGAAAAGCATCAATAACTTCCTGCATGTTACCGTAACCAACTACAGAAAAACGATCCGGTTTAACAGGGATAAAAATAAAATCTGAGCACATAAGGGCTGTGGATGTAAGAATAGTATCCTCGGGAGCACAATCAATAAATATATAGTCAAAATACGGTTTCCAATACTGCATTCTACGATATAAGCGATACTCAACGCCTTGGGGATTTTTAACCACATATGCCAGACGAAGATCAGAGGGTATGAGCCAGAGTCCTGCCATGGCATTCTGATTTGTTTCTACAATATGTAATTCTTTAAAAAACCATTGATCTTCTTGCTGAACCGTCTGCCGGGGTTGTGGATTTGTATCGGAAAGAATATCTGCGATAGTGCCTTTGTTTTTTCTATGCTGGTCCCAGACTTGAAAATCCATTATATATTGGGATGCATTAAACTGCGGATCCAAATCAATTATAAGCACTTTATTTTTTCTGCGTGCAAGATTCCATCCCAAATTGACTGCAAGAGTGGTTTTGCCCACTCCGCCTTTCATATTGATTAATGAAATTGTGATCATTCAGATTCCCCTCCAAAATAGTTGATGGGAAAATTACTTTTTATAAAATGAATAATTAGGAAAAATATGATTGTTTGTCAACACATATTGTTCGCTTCATTCCCTGCTCCTGTCAGCCTGACAAATTCGGCAGGTTCGGATTTGTATAAAGCGGGACATTTCTGTAATAATTCACACGAAGCAGGAAATAGTACAACGATTCATGGCATCCTTCATAAAAGCCGAAAGTTGTTTACACTTTTCCAATCGGCATTTCACATCCCACACAAAGACACAAAGGGCACAGAGAACAAAAGAACTCACCCTGACACCCGAAAGTGTAAACCGACAAATGAAGGATGCCCGATTCATATATAAAAGAGGGGGGACGAATTTATGATTTGTTGCAATAGGGACTCGGTTGGGGCGCGGACTTTTCGTGTCTTTTCGTGTCTTTCATGGTCTGACACAGGTTAAATTGATAGCCGGATTTGTCAATCCGAACCGAGTGTAGCGGTATGCCGAACGTCAAGCCAGCGGGCGTGACTGTATGTTATTTGGTCATGATTCCTCAGTTGAGGATATTTTTAATGGCCGGTTCCCTGATGATTCTCTCCAGTGTCGCACTCCGCTCTTTCAGTTCCGCCAAATTCCTGAAACTCAGATTCAGGGTATAAACAGTCCCTTCAAAATCAGGCGGATGGATCAACTGTACGCCGTTTCCCAAACGGAGCTCCTTTACACGCGTTTCATAAGCCTGTTCTGCGCGTGTGATTGCAGGAAATCGCCGCCGCTTTAAATAAGACCTCAGTTTCCGTAACCTCTGATTCCGATCCGTCTCTCCGCTGTTCAGAATTTCCTGAAAACCGTTTTCCTGAAAAACGTCAATAACGGACATATCCTCGCGAACTGCGATCTCCCTGATTCGTGTGAGCATCTCCCTCTGCTTGTTCAGGCTCGGTTTGAGCGTTTCAAAAAGTTCCGAGAACGCCGCACACACATCCGGCTCAAGTTTGTCCAACTCCAGCGCCATGGCCGGAGAGATGGTATCGGAAAGAATCCCCTTTTGAAGAAACTCCGGCAGAAGAGAGAGCCTTTCCGTTTTTCTGATAACAGACAGGTTTTCAGGCAGGCCAAGTGCTGACGCCGCTTTGCTCAGAGCAGAATAATCTTTGAAAAAAGCGGAAAGCATGGAAAGCGATCTGGATATTTCAATGGGATTCAGCGACCTTTGAAGCGCGTTATCCGTGATCGCGAGCTTGGCGCAATCAAGCGGTCCGATGTCGGAAGGCAGAATCCCTGCTTCAATATCGGTCCATCCGAGAGACTGACATGCCGCAATCCGCCGAAAACCGCACACAACGATGAATTCGGAATTTTTTTCTATCAACAGCGGAGGTGATATAAGCCCCACAGTTTTTATCGAACGGCTCAGATTATCAACAGCGATTTCAGTCGTGATGTGATAGGTATGATCTTCTGACCTGATGCAGGAGAGGTCGATTCTGGAAATTGGAAATTGGAAATTGGAAGTTGGAAGTTCGGGCATAGCGTTTTTGGATTTTTGGATTTTTGGATTTTGATTGAAAATTGGCGATAAGCAACTGGCCATAAAACTTAAAATCTCTTAATCTTGCTCTTGCTCTTGCTCTTTATCAGGATAAAGATAAAGAGCAAGAGCAAGATTAAGATTAAGCCTTATGATCCCCACACAAAGGCACAGAGGCACAGAGAAAGGCGCAAAGGTGAGCACGGAAAAATTTATGGCCGATACTTGGAAGTTTCGGAAATCGTCAAGTGTTAAGGGAATGCCGGATGCGGGAAGACCTTAACCCTTAACCCTTAACCCCTTAACCCCTTAACCCTTAACCCTTAACCCCGGTTATCAGATTCAGCGCTTCTATATATTTTTCACGCGTATTTTCAATCACGTTTTCCGGCAGGGAAGGCGCGGGAGGCTTTTTATCCCAGTTCAGAGAGGTCAGGTAATCCCTGACATACTGCTTGTCAAAACTCTTTTGCGATCCCCCCGGAGTGTAGGACGCCTTGGGCCAGAATCTGGATGAATCCGGCGTCAGAACCTCGTCAATCAGAATAATTTCGTCTCCCACAAGGCCGAATTCAAACTTTGTGTCCGCAATGATGATCCCCTGCTTATCCGCCAGTTCCATACCTCTTTTATAGATATCGATACTCAGCGATCTCACTCTCTCTGCAAGGGACCTGCCGATTCTTTTGGCTGCCTCCTCAAAATCGATATTGATATCGTGAACCCCGATATCCTCCTTTGTCGAAGGCGTAAAAAGAGGTTCGGGAAGCCTGTCGGATTCCTTCAGCCCCTCAGCCAGTTCTATACCGCAGACACTCCCGGATTCCTGGTAAGACTTCCATCCGGATCCGGATATGTAGCCCCTGACCACACATTCGACGGAGAGCGGCTCTGCTTTTCTGACCAGCATGCTCCGCCCGCGAAGGGTATCCGCATAAGGTTTGCAGACCTCGGGATACGCTTCCACATCACCGGAAATCAGATGATTCCGTACCAGCGGTTTCATCACATCGAACCAGAACAGGGATATCTGCGTCAGAACTTTTCCCTTGTCAGGTATGGGGTTCGGGAGGATCACGTCATACGCTGAAATTCTGTCGGTAGTGACCATAAGAAGAGAATCCCCCAAGTCATAAATATCCCTCACCTTGCCCCTTTTCACAAGATTCAATTCCGGAAAATCGGTTTCAAATAAAGGTTTTTTCATAGTCGGTTTCCTGCTTTATTCTAAAACACGGAGAACACAGCATCTCTGCGGAACTCCGTATGTCCTCTTCGGTTTGAAAGTTTCACCTTGATATTTTTTAATGGTTAAAGTTCGTAGTTCCGCCTTCAGGCGGTACGGCACCGCCTAAAGGCGGAACTACGAACTCTTCCGGCCCCTGATATTTAAGCCGATTCCTGTCAGAACGGGCATTGCGGTCAGATTTTCAGGAAACCGGGCAGAAAATAATGGCTGAAAACGGCATTTTTAGACGGCCTAATTATCGTTTTGATCACCGGGCCGGATTCACAAATTGGTCCGGCATATCCATCTGTCATGATAAATGGTTGAATTCATTCGGATTCATCGACTGATTGGGATTTCCTGAATAGTTGTATGAATTTTTTTAAAACCTCATCTGTTTCAAGGAACTCGATGCCGGTTTTAAATTTTGCATCCCCCGTTTCTCTGCAATGCGCGACCTTTCCCCTGATATCCACCAGCTCATCTTCAAGTGCGATGGTCAGAGCCAACAGTTGCTCCGGCTCAATACAAAAATGGGTTTCCAAAAGGATTCCTGATTCAGATACATTCAGGGTCCTGCCCATTCCCTGATTGACAAATTTCCCTTTTTCATTGACGCACACATACGACAGATTGAGAGAATCGATTCTGCTATGTCTTCTTTTTTCTATTGTTCCCATAATTTTCACTCTGGAATTAAGAGTTTGGGGGTTAAGAGTTAAGAGTCAGGGATACAACCTTAATCCTTAAATCTTAACCCTGTAAATCCCAATCCGGTTTTATTTGTTCTTTTTTTTCGGAACCTTTTTTTTCTGAAAACTGACCGCCGAACTGGTTGTGATGGATACGCAGGTTGCAACATTCTCGATCATGTTCTTCAATGTGAGCGGAAGCTGTTTATATTCTTCCTGAAGACTGTCGATGTCCAGTTCAGTGACTTCAAAGTCCTCTGAAACCAGCACAGTGGCACCGTCGGGTTCATGGCCGATATCAAGGAAGGGGACACGGCCGATAAAATCATCCATACCGAGACTCGCCAGCGGTATCAATGCATTTTTTGTTTTTCGGATAATGCAGGCTTGGCCCTGTGTGATTGAAAAAAGCTTATCTTCCTCAACTTTGAAAGGCTTTTTATCTTTGACAAATTCCTTAATATTGTTCTTTTTCAAATAGACACCGACAGCCTTGTCCGTAACCTCTTTCAACCTTTTGTCAAGACTCAGGGCCAGTTCCCTGAACTCACGGGATCTTCCTGCATAATCGTTTGAAAGACGCTGGGAATCGAGCACCCCCAACTGAACATTTGTTGCCGCAACAGCCGTAAAACTGCGAAGTGTGCTTTGAAACAGGAACGCCCCCATGCTTCCGACAAACGCTCCGTCCGCAATTTTGAGCATGGTCAGCGGCCCTTGTGATGTTTCTTTAATAATATCAACAACGCCCTCCAATATGACCCAGACCCAGGCACCGTGACTGTTTTCCTGAGCAATGCTGCCGCCTTTGTAAAACTCCTCCTCATCAACCACATACATGTAATCAACAAGCGGCCCTTTTATAATAGGTATGGTCGGGCCCTTTTCAGCGTCCGTTTTCTTTGCAAAAGAGACCGGTCCCAGAATGGGGACAACACCGTCATCCACCATTCTCAAACCGTCCAGAATGATCTCCATCCGGTTGGTTGTGATTATCTTTTGGACCTGGACATCTTCCCGGCTGAATTCGAATTCGCCTTCGATCCATCCGAAAAGCGAATAAACCGCGTCAATGCCGATTCTCTTTTTTGCCTCCAACAAGGCATTTGAGGCGCTTATGATATTCCCCTTGTCAAAATATATCAGGCCCGGTTCCGCCGCATATTTGCTTATGATACGCAAAATGCCGGTTCCGCCGTTTGAGCCGACGAGCTGCAGAAGATCTCCCAGCCCGAGGAAACTCAGATTACCTGTAAGAACAGTGCCACTCTCCATATGTAAACTCTACTTCCACCCCATTTGTTTTTTCAAAGACTGCAATGTCACCTTTATACACGCCTTTAAAGTTGCTCCCACCCCCTCGCCCATAATGGCGCTGGCAGGAAAAGAAGGGACTTTGAGCTGACGATTCAAATCCTTTTCCATCTGCTTGATGGACATCAGAGGAATTCCCTGCTTGGCAAGGTCTCTCTTGTTGTGCTGCATTACAAGGGGAATTTTGAGGATGTTGAGTCCGTATTCTTTCAGATTCTGATGGAGGTCCTTTAATGACAATACATTCTTTTCGCGCCGGATTTTAAGTGAGTCGGCAACAAAAACAACACCGTCAACTTCCCTTAAAACCATTTTTCTGGTGGAACTGTATTTTACCTGTCCCGGCACGGTGTATAATTGAAGCCGAACTTCATAGCCTCTTATTTTGCCGATCCCCATGGGAAGAAAGTCAAAAAAGAGGGTGCGATCCCCTTCTGTGTTTGCAGAAACCATCTCACCGATGGCCTGTTTTCTGAAAGTTTTGAAGATATACTCGAGATTTGTCGTTTTTCCGCATCTGCCCGGCCCGTAATAGACGATTTTACACTCTATTTCCTTAGTTTTTAAGTTGATATTCGCCATCTGATCTCCGGCTCCGATTCTTTAGTTTATGCTTACAACCTTTATATCCAGGCTGTAATATCCCTCTTTGGGTCCTGATTCTATCATTGCTTTTGAAGAGACAACGGCTTTGCCATTGAACATGGCCATGGGGGAATAAAACTGAACGTCATTCAGGATGACTCCGGTTTCCAGAGTTTCAGTCAAATCTTTGTCATCGCCCGGAATTAAAAGGTTGATCACGCTTCCTGCCTGAAAACTGACATCACATTCGACGATTTCCCCCTTTTTGGCCTCCTGGCTCAATGTTATTCCCACAGAACTGATATCAATAATATCCTCATCCTGAACCTCTTCTTCAGGCATTTCCGGTTCTTCAGTTTCTGCATAATCATCCAGATATTTTATCTCCGGAACCGTTGTATCCATTTTTTCCAATTTTTCCGGAAGTGTGATGTTTATCCCTTTGCTGTCAAGGATGCCCTGAAAAAAAACGCGCAGCTTGTTTAACTGATTCTGCGTGAAGAGATTTCCGGCAAGCCATGCCTGATAACGAATAATCGCATTCTCAACGGAATCGAGGGCCTTATGGCATCTGATGATGTTTTTCGCAGCTTCGACACGCACAGATTTTCTTTTTATCAGTTCATCAAATTCTTTCAACGCTCTTTCAAACTGACCGAATTTGGCCAGAGCGATGGCACCTTCAAGCGCGCCTGCATCATCTTCTGAAAAAGCAAATTTGTCTCTGATAATATTCTGTATCTCCTCAGGTAGTTCAACTGTGTCCGTTTCGTTGTCGAACCTGCTTATTTGATCATTCAGTGCCTGAATTTTCTTTGAAATGACAGTTAACAGATTTTTGTTACTTATCAGTTCCCAGTTCTTTTTAACCAGTTGTCCGGCGTGTAAATAGTTTTCCCTTGCCTCATTAAGTAATCCCTGAGATTGATAAAGTTCTGCCTGTTGCAAAAACGATTTAATCTGTTTTCTTACATCCTCCATCTGGCAACCTCACCTTGGCAACGGCTGATACAGCCATCAGTTTACAATATCAGTGGTTCTGAAACTTTTCCCACACATTCCCACCGGATTGACAAATCCGGGTCCGTTTGAATTAACCGGGCAGTATCGGGGTTTTCATATCTGTTGGGACTGAATAACTTACCCCGTTTTTCCTGCTCTTACTCTTGCTCGTATAAAAGAGCAGGAGTTTTGTTCTTTTGAAATGGGAATCCCCAAGTTTACACTTATGCTGTCATGGTAATTATGTGAACATGCCGTGCCGCGGAGTATGTTCATATTTCCGAGCATCTCACGGGCGCGTCTGAATCGGCTTTCACCCACTGCTGAATACACGCTTTTAAGAAAAAGATTACCGGAAGCCGATTTCTGTCACGGCAAACATTTTTTTAAAAGCTATGAACAGACTTAAAGTTAATGAAGTATACATTTATCGGCATCCTTACATTTATGAGTTTACACTTTCAAGTTCATAGTTCCGGCGGTGCACTGCCCTAACGAACTTTTTATGGCATCCTTCATTTGTTGGCTGACACTTCTGAAAGACGCAGATAAACGCGGACAAACGCGGATGAGTCCGTTCTTCAGAAAAGTGCAAAGTATTTTTGAAGTAATATGAAAGATGCCCTTTTTATCTTTATCATCCGAAAAGTGCAAACTACTTTTCAGGCAAGATGAAGGACACTCATTTATCCTATATTTTTATCATGATGTCAATATCAGGTTTTCACCATTTCACCATTTCACCATTTCACCGACGGGAATTATGTTTTGAAGCTTAACTGTTGAACATCAGCATTCATCCCCTTTTTTAGAATACCTGATTTTTTATTTCACAAAATACAGGAAATAAGTCAATAGGGTGAAAAGAGTATTAAAAGGTAGATAAATCCTACTTTACCCTTTCAAGAACCATTTTTTCACAGGCATAATCGGCATTCTGTTCCCGGTAATCAGCATAAAATTTATTGACAATGATGAAAATTATGTTATCAAAATTACCAAACTTCTGATCAGCGGTCGAAAATCAGTTTACACTTCAGGGTTTAAGTTTTAAGTGACTTAAGTGTTAAGTGTTAAGTGTTAAGTGTTAAGTGTTAAGTGTTAA
>JAUCGI010000145.1 GCA_030378035.1 Desulfobacterales bacterium HSG2 | reverse complement strand
CGAGCGGAGAGCCCCCGGAGGGCGATCCCCCGGGCCGGGGAGACGGCGGCGGAATATCCACTGAGCAGGCCATCTCTGACGAGGCCCAGATGAAAACGATAGCGTTCAGCGGTCTGGGATTTCTGACCGGCGACCTCTGCTCATACACCTTTTTTCCTCCCGGGAAAGTCTCCGACTTTTTCGGGTTCCAGTATTGGCGTGACATCGCGCCCAACGGCTTCGGCCACAACACGGAATTTGCAGGCAGAATCTCAGACGGCGTCCTGACGATCCTGACCGACGCCCAGGTTCAGAAGCTGGTGGATATGGCAAACACCCAGGCGGAGTTGGTTGATGCCTACGGATACAAACGCTTCGTTCTGATAAAAGCGTTCCGCCGTCTTTTGGACAGGGACCTGCCTGACGGGACCACCGGGCTGGATAAAGACGCGGTAACGGAATTCACGGCGGATTTGTATGCGATTGACTCGGAAATCAGTTACGACCGGGCCAAAGTGATCGGCGGCATTGTGGCGGAACTGACCGATGCCCAGAAAACAGAACTGACAGAATTGCGGGATGCGTTTAACACGCTCTTTGAAGCGGCCGGCGAAGGAGGGGACATTGCCTCCGAAGACTGGCCGGAAGCAAGCCAAAACAAGATAAAGTTGGAGGGTCTCACAGTTGCTGACGGGCCTGTGCTTGTGAGCACTTATGCGACCCAGTTGTTCAGTTGGTATCTGGGTTCGGTCGAAGGGGACACCTATTTCTGCCCGGAGCGCCACGGCACATATTTCGGATCCTTTTACATGAAGGATATCCCGCCGATAAGCGCAAAGGAGGGTATCACCATTGACACCAACCTGACCGCGGACATGGGGAGCGATTTCCTGAACGCGCTGGATGACACCCAGGAGGCCCTGGTGACGGACTTGGTGGATATTCAGAGAACCGATCTGAACAACATTGTTGAAAAGCGGCGGGAAATATCCGAAGCACTGCGGCTTTTTATGGACGACACATCCGTGGATGAGGACGACGTGCTGACCATGGTCCGGCAATACGGGGAGTATGAAGGTGCGATGATGTACCACTATGCGACCCACTTCGCAACGGTGGGAAACACTCTGACGGATGACCAGGAGGATGCGGTGATGGGACTTCGCCTCGATTATTATGAGGAATTTCCTGCCTATCAGGCTGATTCCCATGCTTATGACTGTTCCGGAGCATGGCTGTACGCATCGAAATTAAACGAGATGCCTGACATTGAAAACACGGATTTTCTGTTCGGTGTCACAGATGATTCCCCGCCAGAGACGGAGAGTGTCGTCCAAGACGGGGCAGAGATCATCCGGATCGCTGACGGTTTGTCTTTCTCCGAAGGTCCGGTTGCTGATGCGAATGGCGATCTCTTTTTCTCAGATATTTCCGAGAATCGGATTTACAAATGGTCTGAGAGCGGAGGACTGACTGTATTTCGGGAAGATTCCGGGGGTGCGAACGGCCTTTTCTTTGACAGCGAAGGCAATCTGCTGGCCTGTGAGGGAACAAACGGTCGGCTGGTCTCCATCGATTCCCAGGGTGATGTGACGGTATTGGCTGATGAGTACGACGGCAAAGGCTTCAACGAGCCGAACGACCTATGGGTTGATCCCAAAGGCGGGGTTTACTTTTCCGATCCGGTTTATATCAGGGAATCGGCCGTGCAGGATGGCGAGCATGTCTATTATCTCACGCCCAAACGGGATAATCTCGTTCGTGTTGTCGCTGACATGACCCGGCCCAACGGCATCATCGGCACACCCGACGGGACCACGCTTTATGTGGCCGACCACGCCGCGGGAGAGACTTACAAGTATGAGATCACTGAGAACGGGAGTCTGTCGAACAAAACGCTTTTTGCCTCCGCAGGGTCAGACGGCATGACCATTGATGAGGAGGGGAACATCTATCTCACAAACGAAAACGGCGTGCAGGTCTATGACTCGTCCGGGAATCTGACTGAAACGATAGCTGTCGATAATCCCACCAATGTCTGTTTCGGCGGCACAGACGGACAGACGCTCTTCATTACGGCACGGGATTCGGTTTATTCTCTGAGAATGAACGTAAGCGGCGTGTCCCAGACTCAGGATAATGGCGATGACGGTGAGGATGAAGGCAAATTCCACTCCGCAGACCGGGACGGAGATTTTGCCGTCAACCTGTCCGAGTTGCTTCGCGTGATTCAGTTGTACAACACAGAGGAATACTCCTGCCAAGCCGGATCGGAAGACGGATATGCGGCCGAAGCCGGATACAAGGACTGTGCGCCCCATTCAAGCGACTATAATCCCCAGAACTGGGCAATCGGCCTCTCCGAACTGCTGCGCTTCATCCAGTTCTATAACTCAGTCGGCTATACCCGCTGCCTCGGAAGTGAGGACGGCTTTTGTTCAAAGTAAAACAATTTTGCAAATTGTTTTGCACTGACAGCCCAGGACTTTGTTGCAACCTGAAGACTGACGTTCAAAGTAAAACAATTTTGCAAATTGTTTCGCACTGACAGCCCAGGACTTTGTTGCAACCTGAAGACTGACGTTCAAAGTAAAACAATTTTGCAAATTGTTTCGCACTGATAGCCCAAGGCTTCCTTGCGAATATGACAACGGATTTTAGGATTAAACAGATAAGGCGTGCTCTCGGAAGCGCTTCGGTTATGTCACTGTGATACTGGTCTCTTGTTAGATGCTCCGGAAACGGGACTTATGACCCGGCGTCCTTTCCGGATGGGCAACTACAAGGATTGCACATAAGAAAAGGATAAGGCGTGCTCACCGGAAGACCTTCGGCTTCCGGTCAGATGCGCCGGAAACGGGACTCATGACCCGACTGGTTAACACCCGGTTCAATGGTTCCCGCCCGACGTTTGATGCTTTATTTTAATTTTATACATCACGCTTCACGCTTCACTATATAAGAATTGGATAGCGACGCAAAGAGGACACTCCGCGTCCCGAACAGATCAAAAGGAGGTGAAAACAAAGAAATTTTTTCAGGATTTTTTAACAACCATTAAACCCTTAAACAAGGAGGAGATTATGAAAAAAAGAACTCTGAGATACGCGTTTATGATTGCCGCCATTATCGGGTTTGTAGGCATCATTGCACTGGCATTCCCGACCTATCCTGCGGCCGCTCAGTCAGACCGGGATCCGGCACAACAGGAGGAACGGCCCGATTCCGACGACAGACCCGATGGAGACAGACCGGGCCGTCGTCCCCCGCGCGGTGGCGGTCCCCTGATGCGCGTACTCGACATTGACAGAGATGGCCAGCTATCCGCCGATGAGATGGAAAACGCAGCGGAGGCTCTGAAAACGCTGGACAAGAACGGCGACGGCATACTCGGGCGGGATGAATTGCGTCCGCCCCGGCCCCCTCGTCGCGGAGAGTGATGCTTGATGTTTGATGTTTGATGCTTGATGCTTGATGCGTGATGCTTGATGCTTGATGTTTGATGCTTGATTTTATATGTCAGGCATCACGCTTCACTATAAAAAATAAAAAATGATGTCAGAAAGGAGAACATAATGAAAACAATCCATTCGATTACCTTTTACTTTGTTTTGTTCATCGGAATATCCTTTGTGTGGGCCCCGTGTTTTTCCGGAGCCCTGGCTCAAACTTCCGATTCCTGTATCAACAATACGGAAGATGAAGCCCGATGCAAGGACTGTTGCGACTGTCTGGAGGATGCCGATGCGGCCACACGTCAGGCCTGCCGGGACGCATGCCCCATTCAGGACTTCACCCTGAATTCCAATTTTATCACATTCGATACACCGTCAGACCTCGGTGCCGGCGGAGATTATTCCGCTGCCACCGGAACCGGAACCGAAGCGGAATGCAAGGAATACTGCGACGGAACCTCGGATCTCTCATGCGGAGACCGCCGGTATTGCCGGGACGCTTGCAACGCAGAATATTCCGGCACAGATCCGGGTAACGGAGATCCCACTGATCCGGGAAACGACAGCAACATCTCCATTGAGCAGGCCATCTCTGACGAAGCCCAGAAGAAGACGATTGCGTTCAGCGGTGTGGGATTTCTGACCGGCGATCTGTGCTCAGACACCTTTTTTCCCCCCGGGAAAGTGTCCGACTTTTTCGGGTTTCAGTATTGGCGTGACATCGCGCCCAACGGATTCGGCCACAACACGGAATTTGCAGGCAGAATCTCAGACGGCGTCCTGACGATCCTGACTGACGAGCAGGTTCAGAAGCTGGTGGATATGGCAAACACTCAGGCGGAGCTGGTTGATGACTACGGATACAAACGCTTTGTTCTGATAAAAGCATTCCGCCGTCTTTTGGATAAGGAACTGCCTGAAGGGACCACCGGGCTGGATAAAGACGCGGTGACGGAATTCACGGCGGATTTGTATGCGATTGACTCGGAAATCAGTTACGACCGGGCCACCGTGCTCGGCGGCATTGTAGCGGAACTGGCCGATGACCAGAAAACAGAACTGACAGAATTGAGGGATGCGTTTAACACGCTGTTTGAAACAGCGGGCGAAGGGGGGACCATTGCCTCCGAGGATTGGCCGGAAGTAAGTCAGAAGAAGCCGGATTTGCCGGAGTTTGACTCCTCAGTCATTGACGGGCCTGTGCTTGTGAGCACTTATGCGACTCAGTTGTTCAGTTGGTATCTGGGTTCGGTCGAAGGGGACACCTATTTCTGTCCGGAGCGTCATGGCACATACTTCGGTTCCTTTTACATGAAAGACATCCCGCCGATAAGTGCAGACGCGGGAATCACCATTAACACCAACCTGACCGCGGACATGGGACAGGCTTTTCTGGATGAGCTGAACGACACCCAGAAAGCCTTGGTGACCGGCTTGGTGGATACTCAGAGGACCGATTTGAACAATATTGTTTCAAAGCGGCGGGAAATATCCGAAAAACTGCGGCTTTTTATGGACGGCACAACCGTGGATGAGGACGACGTGCTGGCCATGGTCCGACAATACGGGGAGTATGAAGGTGCTATGATGTATCACTATGCGACCAACTTCGCAACGGTGGGAAACACCCTGACGGGTGACCAGGCGGATGCGGTGATGAAACTTCGCACAGATTATTATGAAGAATTTCCTGACTACCAGGATGATTCCAGTGTTTATGACTGCTCCGGAGCGTGGCTGTACGCATCTAAGGTTGACATGCCTGTCATTGAAAACACGGATTTTCTGTTCGGTGTCACAGATAATTCAGGAACAGAGACGGAAGGCGTGGTTCAGGACGGTGCAGAGATAACCACAATCGCTGATGGATTATCCTTCGCGGAAGGTCCGGCTGCGGATGCGGACGGCAATCTCTATTTCTCAGATATTCAGGCGAATCGGATTTACACCTGGTCCGGAGCAGGAGAACCAGTCGTTTTCCGTGAAGATTCCGGAGGTGCGAACGGTCTTTTCTTTAACAGCGAGGGCAATCTGCTGGCCTGTGAGGGAACGAATGGTCGTTTGGTTTCCATTGACTCGCAGGGGGAAGTGACGGCGGTTCTGGCCGACAAGTACCCGTGGGAGACCGGCAGTGCATTCAACGAGCCGAATGATCTCTGGATTGATGCCAAAGGCGGGGTTTACTTCTCCGATCCGGTTTATATCAAAGAATCGACCGTGCAGGATGGCGAGCATGTCTATTATCTGACACCCAAACGGGATAATATCGACCGTGTTGTCGATGACATGACCAGACCCAACGGCATCATCGGCACACCCGACGGGACCACGCTTTATGTGGCCGACCACGGCGCGGGAAAGACTTACAAGTATGAGATCACTGAGAACGGGAGCCTCTCGAACAAGACGCTTTTTGTTTCCGAAGGGTCAGACGGCATGACCATTGATGATGAGGGGAACATCTATCTGACAAACGAAAACGGGGTGCGGGTCTATAACTCATCCGGCACGCTCATTGAGACGATCTCTGTCACTGACCCCACCAATGTCTGTTTCGGCGGGGCTGACGGGCAGACGCTTTTCATCACGGCAAAAACCAAGGTGTATTCGATTCGGATGCGTGTGAAAGGCGTGTCCGCCGACAGCGGGGGCACCGAATCGCCTGATTACCTGACCAATGTCATTTCAGCATTGCAGATGATGGTGGGCACGGAACCTGCCACAGCCGTCAGCAAAGATGCGGATGTGAATGATGACGACAAGATTGGGCTGGGAGAGGCAATTTATTGGTTGCAGAAGGCTGCCGGAATATAAACTCTTTTTTACAGCGTTGTTCCCAAGCCCCGACTTGGGGATGACGCTGCCTATCTCTCGAAGACTTGCTCTTTTTTCACATCATCGGCATAGTCAGCATTAGCTACCCCAAAAAAACTCGCAAAGGCGCAAAGGCGCAGGGACCAGTTTCCCCAGCGTTTTTTCTTTGCGTCTCTGCGTCTTTTTCTCGTTCCCACGCTCCGCGTCCCGGATAACTTTGACCGGAGAGATTCTTTGACTACAATTAAATGCGTCCTTTCCGTATGGCGTATGGGTTCCGTATGGGTAACTACAAGGATTGCACATAAGAAAAGGATAAGGCGTGCTCTCCGGAAGCCTTTCGGCTTCCGGTCAGATGCGCCGGAAATGGGGATCATGACCCGTTAACTGCCTCATATTGGTTCGGCGGATCCCGCCCGACATTTGATACTTGATGTTTGGTGCTTGACACTTGATGTTTGATGCTTTATTTTTAATTTTATGTCACACTTCACTATAAGAGTTGGGTCGTTCCCACGCTCCGCGTGGGAATGCAGAGGGGACGCTCCGAGTCCCGAACAGATCAAAAGGAGGTGAAAACAAAGAGATTTTTTCAGGATTTTTCAGCACCCTTAAACTAAGGAGGAGATTATGAAAAAAAGAACTCTGAGATACGCGTTTATGATTGCCGCCATTATCGGGTTTGCAGGCATCGTTGCACTGGCATTCCCGACCTATCCTGTGGCCGCTCAGGCAGAGCAGGACCCGGCACAACTGGAGCAACAGCCCGGTTCCGACGACAGACTCGACGGTGAAAGACCAAGGCGCCGTCCCCCGCGCAGGGGTGGTCCCCTGATGCGCGTACTCGACATTGACAGAGATGGTCAACTATCCGCCGATGAGATGGAAAATGCAACGGAGGCTCTGAAAACGCTGGACAAGAACGGCGACGGCATACTCGGGCGGGATGAATTGCGTCCGCCCCGGCCTCCTCGTCGCGGACAGCAGAACTGAAATGAGAGTGATGCCTGATTTTATATGTCACGCTTCTGATTCTAACACTTTTTGTGGTCTGCCCCGGGCAATATGACATCGGATATCAGGATGAAACGGATATCAGGAAATCCATCCCGTCCTCCGATTCGTCATATTCCGTGCGCATATCGGATTGGAGGAATCCGTTTCATCCTCCGATCCGCTGTCATATCTCGGAACCACAAAATCCGTCAGAATCAGTCACGCCTCACCATAAGAAATGATGTCAGAAAGGAGGACATAATGAAAACAATCCATTCGATTGCCTTTTACTTTATTCTGTTCGTAGGAATATCCCTTGTATCAGGGGTCTGCTGTTCAGAGGCCCAGGACCTGACTTCCGAGTCCTGTATCAGCAATACGGAGAATAAGGCCCAGTGCAAGGACTGCTGCGACTGTCTGGAAGATGTCGATGCGGCCACGCGTCAGGCCTGCCGGGACAACTGCGCCACTCAGGATTTCAGCCAGAATTCCGATTTCATCACGGTGGATGCGCCGTCACCCCTCGGAGCCGGCGGGGATTATTCCACGGCCACCGGAGCCGGAACCGAAGCGGAATGCAAGGAATACTGCGACGGAACCTCGGATCTCTCATGCGGAGACCGCCGGTATTGCCGGGACGCTTGCAACGCAGAATATTCCGATACGGATCCGGGAAACGGGGATCCCACGGATCCAAATAACGGAGACAGCAATATCTCCATTGAGCAGGCCGTCTCTGACGAGGCCCAGATGAAGACGATTGCGTTCAGCGGTCTGGCATTTCTGACCGGCGACCTCTGCTCATACACCTTTTTCCCTCCCGGGAAGGTCTCCGACTTTTTCGGGTTTCAGTATCTGCGTGGCATCACGCCCAACGGATTCGGGCACAATACGGAATTTGCAGGCAGAATTTCAAGCAGCGTCCTGACGATTCTGACCGAGGCCCAGATTCAGAAGCTGGTGGATATGGCAAACACTCAGGCGGAACTGGTTGATGCTTACGGATACAAGCGTTTCGTCCTGATAAAAGCGTTCAAACGTCTTTTGGACAGGGATCTGCCGGACGGGGCCACCGGGCTGGATAAAAGCATGGTGATGGAATTCACGGCGGATTTGTATGCGATTGACGCGGAAATCAGTTACGCCCGGGCGAGCGTGCTCGGCGGGATTGTGGCGGAACTGAGCGATGCCCAGAAAACAGAACTGGCCGCATTGCTGACTGAATTTAACACCTTGTTTGAAGATACGGGCCGAGGGGGAACCATTGATCCTGATGCCTGGCCGGTGTCAAGCCAAAACAAGCCGGAGTTGCCGGGCCTTACGGTCAAAGAGGGGGCTGTGCTTGTAGGCACTTATGCGACTCAGTTGTTCAGTTGGCACCTGGGTTCGGTCGTGGGGGACACCTATTTCTGCCCGGAACGCCACGGTACATACTTCGGTTCCTTTTACATGAAAGACATCCCGCCGATTGAACAGAGTAAAACAGGTGAGCCAGTCACCATTGACAGCGAACTGACCGCGGACATGGGGCAGGCTTTTCTGGATGCGCTGGACGACACCCAGAAGGCTTTGGTGACTGACCTGACGAGTATTCAGAGCGACGATTTGGCCGGCATTGTTGCAAAGCGGCAGGAAATATCCGAAAAACTGCGGCTTTTTATGAGTGGCACATCCGTGGACAAAGACGATGTCCTGACCATGATTCGGCAATATGGGGAATACGAAGGCGCGATGATGTACCATTATGCGACCAACTTTGCAGAAGTGGGAAACACCCTGACGGATGACCAGGCGGATGCGGTGATGAGACTTCGTCTCGATTATTATAAAAGATTTCCTGCCTACCAGACAGATACCAATGCTTATGACTGTTCCGGAGCGTGGCTGTACGCATTAGAAGTCGATATGCCTGACATTGAAAACACGGATTTTCTGTTCTGTGGTATTGTTCAGGACGGGGCCGGGATAACCCAGATCGCGGATAGCTTATTGTTCGCGGAAGGTCCGGCTGCGGATGCGGACGGCAATCTCTATTTCTCAGATATTTCAGCGAATCTGATTTACACCTGGTCCGAGGCCGAAGGAGCCACCGTGTTCCGGGAAGATTCCGGAGGTGCGAACGGTCTTTTCTTTGACATCAAAGGCAATCTGCTGGCCTGTGAGGGAACGAACGGTCGGTTGGTCTCCATCGACTCGCTGGGTGAGGTGACGCCCCTGGCTTCCGAATACGACAGCAAACGCTTTAACGAACCGAATGATCTCTGGATTGCCCCCGAAGGCGGGGTTTACTTCTCCGATCCGGTTTATAACACGTCGATGACGCAGGATGGTGAGCATGTCTATTATCTCACGCCCCAACGGGATAAGATCGAACGTGTTATCGCGAACATGACCCGGCCCAACGGCATTATCGGCACACCGGACGGGACCACGCTTTATGTGGCCGACCACGGCGCGGGAGAGACCTACAAGTATGAGATCAGTGAGGACGGAAGCCTGTCGAACAAGACGCTCTTTGTCTCCGCAGGGTCAGACGGCATGACCATTGACAGTGAGGGGAACATCTATCTGACGAACGAGAACGGGGTGCAGGTCTATAGCTCATCCGGCGCTTTCATTGAGACGCTAACTGTCACTGACCCCACCAATGTCTGTTTCGGCGGGGCTGACGGGCAGACGCTTTTCATCACGGCAAAAACTGCGGTTCATTCGATTCGGATGCGGGTGAAAGGGGTGTCTTTTGTTTACCTGCCTCGTGTCATTTCAGCATTGCAGATGATGGCAGGCTCAGAACCCGCCACAGCCGTCAGTAAAGATGCGGATGTGAATGATGACGGCAGGATTGGGCTGGGAGAGGTGATTTATTGGTTGCGGAAGGCTGCTGGAATATAAACTCTTTTTTACGGCGTCGTTCCCAAGCCCCGAGTTGGGGACGACGCTGTCTAACTCTGGATGTTTAAAAACTGTCGTTTGAGCAAGGAGGAAGGAAATATGATCAAAATACAAGATTTGCACCCCGAGTATGTTACAGATGAGAGAGGCAACAGGAAATCGGTGATTCTTCCCTTCTCAGATTTCCAGGAACTGATCGAGGATATCGAAGATCTCGCAGCCATTGCTGAAAGGAGAAATGAGCCGACTGTCTCCCATGAAGAGATTTTAAAGGAGCTGAACAAGCCGAGGGATCAATCCCCCGGCTAAAAGCGAAAGAGCAAGCCGAGGGATCAATCCCCCGGCTAAAAGCGAAAGTACGCTAAAGCGCACTATCAGGTCGGTTTGGCTGGCTTCAGCAAATTTGATTCCGGGGTATGGTTAGAGCAAGCCGAGGGATCAATCCCCGGCTAAAAGCGAAAGTACGCAAGCCGAGGGATCAATCCCCCGGCTAAAAGCGAAAGTACGCTAAAGCGCACTATCAGGTCGGTTTGGCTGGCTTCAGCAAATTTTATTCCGGGGTATGGTTAGAGCAAGCCGAGGGATCAATCCCCCGGCTAAAAGCGAAAGTACGCTAAAGCGCACTATCAGGTCGGTTTGGCTGGCTTCGGCAAATTTGATTCCGGGGTATGGTATAGCTGGCTTTAGCCTGCTTGAGCTTTTAGCCCTGGAATTTATTCCGGGGGTTTGATTCCGGGGGTTTGATTCCGGGGGT
>JAUCGI010000144.1 GCA_030378035.1 Desulfobacterales bacterium HSG2 | reverse complement strand
TCCAAGTTACAAGTTCCAGGTGCCGAGTTCCAAGTTCCAAGTTCCAAGTTCCAAGTTCCAAGTTCCAAGTTCCAAGTTCCAAGTTCCAAGTTCCAAGTTCCAAGTTCCAAGTTCCAAGTTCCAAGTTTATATTCATAGTAAAACCAAAAAGGAGGAATTATGAAAAGATTTTTCGTATCTGCCCTGGTGATCCTCTGCTGTCTCTCCGTCTGTTCGGTCGCGGCGGGTCAGGATGTCAAAGTCGGGACGCTTTTCGATTACACAGGCGCACTCAAGGAATGGGGACCCACTTTCCAAAAGGCCTCGGAACTGGCTGCAAAACAGATGGCTTCCGCGGGATTCACCATCAACTTTGTCCATGAAGACACTCAGACCAACCCTGAGGCAGCCGAAAAGGCGGCCAGAAAGCTGATTGAGACGGACAAAGTTGTCGCCATTGCAGGCTCCGGATCCAGCGGTGTGATCGTGCCGATAGCCGAATCGGTCACATGTCCCGCTGATATGCTGATGATATCTCCCGGTGCCACATCCCCTTTTATCACGGACTTGCCGGCGGACAGGGATAAGGATTTCCTGTTTCGGACCTGCCCGTCCGATGCGCTTCAGGGCGTGGTATTGGGAAAACTGGCTGCCAGTCTGTATAAGAGCGCGTCTGTGATGTATGTGAACAACGCTTACGGACAGGGACTCACGAACCAGTTCAGAAGATCCTTTGCAAAACGGGGAGGAACGATCTATACCGCACTGCCCCACGGTGAAGCGGTCGCCGAATCATACAAGGATGATCTCAGGAAGGCGTTTGCAAGGGTTTATCTGACAAAACCGTTCCGATCAGGAAAATCCGATGTTCTCTGTGTGTTCAGTTATCCCGGGCATGCCCAGGTTTATGTGAAAGAAGCCATGGAAAAATTTAACGCCAAACATTTTCTGTTCTGCGACGGAACCAAGTCTGAAGAGCTCCTGAAAGCGATCGGACCGGAAAGGCTTGAGGGAATGATGGGAACAGCCCCCGGGAGAGCGGGCGGAGAGCCTTATGCGAATTTCAATGCCGACTATAAGGCATCTTTCGGAAACATCCCCTCGACTCCCTTTATTGCCAATGCGTATGATGCAACCGCGGCCATCGGTCTTGCCGCTTACACCGCCAAAGCAAGGGCGCTTCCGCTGACGTCAAAGAACATAAGAAATCAGCTCAGGCGTGTGGCAAATCCCCCCGGCGTATTCGTTGGTCCCGGGGAATTTGAAAAAGCCTTTGATCTGATCCGCAAGGGCAAGGATATCAATTACGAAGGCGCGTCCGGTTCTGTGGATTTCGACAAAAACGGCGATGTTGTCGCCCCCATCGAAATATGGAAATTTTCCGGTGGCAAGATTGTAACCTATCGGGTGGAATATCAGATTCCCGAAGAATAAAGCGGATTCACAGATATTGCGGGGTCTCTGTAATTCATAATTCAAATTCATAATTCCTGATTATAACGCCGTAAACGTAAACGTGAACGTGAACGTGAACGTGAACGTGAACGTGAACGTGAACGTGAACTTGAACGTGAACTTGAACGTGAACGTGAACGTGAACGTGAACGTGAACTTGAACGTGAACGTGAACGTGAACTTGAACGTGAACTTGAACTTGAACGTGAACTTGAACCAAAGCTTCAAGTTCAAGTTCAAGTTCAAGTTCAAGGGCTCAAAAAGTGTTATAATCAGCATAACTGAGGAGGTAACATGGAAGGCTTTCTGAAATCTTTTGAGACGTTGGTTGGGCAGGTCGGCGCTTTTGCGTGGGGGCCGCCCATGCTGATTCTGCTGGTGGGAACCGGATTCTGGCTGACCCTTTCGCTGCGCGGAATTCAGTTCAGAAAATTGTGGTATTCGCTTTATCTGGCTCTGATTAAGCGGAAAGATGAGGGAGACGAACCAGGTGACATCACCCATTTTCAGGCGCTGATGACAGCCCTGTCCGCCACGGTGGGAACCGGAAACATCGCGGGCGTTGCAACCGCCATCGCCGTCGGCGGTCCGGGTGCCCTGTTCTGGATGTGGATCACCGGACTGGTCGGAATGGCGACCAAATACTCGGAGGCCGTTCTTGCTGTGAAATTTCGTGTCACGGATGAGGATGGGACCATGAGCGGCGGTCCCATGTATTATATTTCCCGGGGGCTGGGCTGGAAATGGCTGGGAACGCTCTTTGCGATTTTCGCGACGATTGCCTCATTCGGCATCGGAAACATGGTGCAGTCCAATTCGGTCGCGGATGCGATGGAGGCCACTTTTCATGTGCCTTTTTATGTCACCGGCGGTCTTCTCATGCTCTTCACGGCCCTGGTTATCCTGGGAGGAATCAAAAACATCGGCAAAGTTACCGGGATTCTGGTTCCCATGATGATCGTCTTCTACATGGCCGGAGCGCTGGTTATTCTGCTGATGCATATCACGGCCATTCCCGCGGCATTGGCGATGATTGTCAGGCAGGCATTCACACCCACCGCGGCTTCGGGCGGATTTCTCGGATCGGGTGTGATGCTCGCCATTCGGATGGGGGTGGCCCGCGGGGTATTCTCCAATGAATCGGGTCTCGGAAGCGCACCCATTGCCGCGGCTGCCGCACAGACCAAACATCCGGTGACCCAGGCACTGGTCTCCATGACCCAGACCTTTATCGATACCATTGTGGTGTGTACGATGACTGGTCTGATTCTGATCATTACCGGTGCCTGGAACAGCGGAAAAACCGGCGCGGAGCTGACAACCTTCGCTTTCCAAACCGGAATGACCGGAGGGGGATACATTGTCACCATCGGGCTGGTCCTGTTCGCATATTCCACCATATTGGGCTGGAGTTACTATGGAGAAAAATCCATAGAATATCTTTTCGGTGAAAAGGCGGTGAAGCCTTATCGGATCGTATTTGTGCTTTTTGTCGGTGTCGGCGCTGTGGCAAAACTGGATCTGGTATGGTCGCTTTCCGACACGTTTAACGGACTGATGGCGGTCCCGAACCTTATCGGACTGCTACTCCTTACACCGATTGTTGTCAAAGAGACGAGAGATTTTTTTAACTCGAAAGGGAAATAATGTGAGAAAAACTACTGCCTGACCAAATAAGTTTTGACAAGTGCGGCCGGTTCGGAGCGCCTCCGGAAACTGCGCCGAAAGACACGCTTCTCATTTACCCACACCGTTAATGAGAAACATTCTGGCGGAACATGCTGCGACGGCGATCCGTGGCGGGCCGCACTTGTCAAAACTTTTTTGGTCGGGTACTACAAGGATTTCACATAAGAAAAGGATTTCGGGAGCTTGTGTGCCGCAATCCTTTCTTATGTGAAATTTGTGTGGTTGTGTGAGAAAACCACAAGGATTTCACATAAGAAGAGGATTTCCGGGTCTCCGAGACTGCCCGGGTCAGCCGGATGTCCGCGGTGCCGGAACTGTGTATCGCAATCCTTCTTCTTATGTGAAATCCGTCTAATTGGAAAAACCTGGAATAATCATCATTCAACAGAGGAGGTTTGATAATGGTTTGGATTCATTCAACAAAGTCGTTTGACAGCTCAGTTATGCGGGTTTTGCTCTTTATATGTGTTGCTGTTTTTCTGTTTCCTTCCGGATCCGAAGGTGCTGAAACGTCGGAGGATTCTGACAAAATGATCCGTATCGGCGTTGCTGGCGCGCACAGCGGAGACCTTGCGTCCCTCGGTATCCCGAGTCTGCGCGCAGTCCGAATTGCAGCAAAAATGCAGAATGGAAAGGGCGGAATCTTCGGCAGGAAAATAGAAATCATTGACCAGGATGACCAGTGCAAACTGCCAAAAGCCGCTGAAGCAGCGAAAAAACTGCTATCCGACAATATCTCCATGATTGTGGGACATACCTGCAGCAGCGCGACAAAGGCGGCGCTGGATATTTACAAAGACTCGAAAGTCGTGGTCATCTCCTCTTCTTCCACAAACCCGGCTTTAACTCAGAGCGGTAGGTATCCCGGTTTTTTCCGGACAATCTCACCGGATGATGCTCAGGCCAGGCTTCAGGTCGATTTTCTTCTCAAAGTTTTAAAATTTGCAAAGATTGCAGTGGTCCATGACAACGACGATTACGGAAGAGGGCAGGCGGCTTTTGCCAAAGAGTTTTTGGCAGAATCCGGGAACACAAAAGTCGTCTTATCTGAAGAGATTGTTGCCGGTGCCGCAGATTATTCCGGAATTGCTGATAAGATCAGAGAGTCGGGAGCCCAGGCGGTCATATACGGCGGATATTATCCTGAAGCGTCCAAAATCATTTTGCAAATGCGCATAAAAAAAATGAAGACTGTTTTTATGGGCGGCGACGGCGTTATGAATAAATCTTTTCTGAAAAGCGTCCGGAGCAATGCAGAAGGCTTATACACAACCGGTCCCCGGGATATGTCAGGTAACAAGATGGCCGCTGAGGTCATCGATATGCATAAAAAAGTTCATGGCGATCCCCCCGGTCAGTTCTACCTGAATGCCTACGCGGGGACCTTGGCTCTGTTCAATGCTATCCGAAAATCCGGATCAATGGATTATGACTCGGTTATCAGATTTCTCAGATTATCATACATCAGCACACCAATCGGGGCCATCAGTTTTGACAGAAAAGGAGATGTGAGAGGTTATGGTTTCTCCCTATTCAAAATTGCAGACGGCAAATATGTCGAAGTCGAAGTGAAGTAAAATTTGGAACAGAAATGGAAACTAACAAGTTAAAATTCTCCGGGCCGGACGGGATTTGCAATCCCGTCCGTATCGTTCCGGCCGGGCCGGACAGGAAACCGGAAATGGGGAAAAATGTTTTCCGCCCGGAGGACTGCCGTTCCCGTCCCGGGCGGGGGATTTTTTCGCAGGATCAGATCAGGAAAATCGAAGCAATTTAAATAACGATCCGTATAACAAACGGATTAAAAAGGTGGCAAAAGGAGCCGAAACATGCTGATTGGAATACCAAAAGAAATAATGCACAAGGAAAACAGGGTTGCAGCACTTCCGGAAACAGTTGAAAAATTTAAAAAACTGGGATTTGATGTGATTGTTGAAACAAAGGCCGGAGCAGGGGCTTTCATGGATGATGAAGGATACCGGAGCGCCGGGGCAGAGATCGCAACTGATGCTGCTGAAGTTTTTAATAAATCGGATGTTATTTTGAAAGTCAAGGAACCGTTGTTCAATGAACAGTTCAGCAAGCATGAGATTGACATGCTGAAGGAAAATCAGATACTTGTAACTTTTCTGCATCCGGCAGCCCCTTCGAATCATGGGGATGTGAAAAAACTGCAGGACAGGAACATCACGGCATTCACAATGGACGGCATTCCCAGGATTTCAAGGGCCCAGCGCATGGATCCGCTGACATCCATGAGCGCCATAACCGGCTATAAGGCCATCATTATCGCTGCTGCCAATTTCCCAAAATTCATCCCCATGATCGGCACATCCATCGGAATGATAAAGCCAGCCAATATTCTGGTGGTGGGCACAGGTGTTGTCGGACTTCAGGCAATTGCAACAGGGAAAAGGCTGGGCGGTGTTGTAAGGGCGATTGACATCCGACCGGATGCGAAAAAAGAGGCTGAGAGTTTGGGGGTAAAGGTGGTGGGTTTTGATGCGCCGCCCGAACTGGCCGTCGGAGAAGGAGGATATGCCAAAGCACTTCCGGCAGAATGGCTTGAAAAGGAAAGAGAAGCACTGACACCTCTGGTTGTCGAATCTGATATCGTTATTCTCAGTGCCCTTGTTCCGGGGGAAGTTGCCCAGCATCTGATCACTGAGGAAATGGTTGAAAAAATGAATCCCGGTTCTGTTATCATTGATGTGTCGGTTGACCAGGGAGGAAACTGTGCTGTGACAGACCCCGGAAAAGAACTGATTCATCAGGGCGTTTACATCTGTGGGATTAAAAACATACCCGGATCTCTGCCGATTCATTCTTCGTGGCTGTATGCCAATAATCTTTATTATTTTGTTGAGAACCTGTTTAAAAGCGGGGCAGATGAATTTGACATGAATGATGAAATCATCAAAGATGCTCTTGTCACGCACAAAGGCAAACTTTATCACGAAGGTACTCTCAAGGCCATGGGGGCTGAATGATCATTAAGTATCCGTGACCGGATAACTTCCCGTTCCATGCTCCTGCCGGATTGTCCATGCTCCTGCCGGATTGACAAATCCGGCAGGCAGTTCGGATTTGCCAATCCGAACTGAGCATGCGCGGGTATGTTATTTGGTCATGATTTCTAAAAAGTTTTCAGGAGCAAACCAATGACAAATCTTTTGCTGATGGCAGGGGTCTTTCTGTTTTCCTTTGTGGTCGGATATTTTCTGATCTCCAGAATACCCACATTGCTTCACACACCGCTGATGTCCATGACAAATGCCATCTCCGCGGTAACCATATTAGGGGTTCTGATTCTTTTCTCAGTAGCGTCAACCAGGACTGAGCAGATAATAGGATCAGTTGCTTTTGCCATGGCCGCCTTCAATCTTGTGGGCGGATTTGCGATTACTGACAGGATGTTAAGGCTGTTTAAGAAAAAAGAAGGGGGCGTTGAGGAATAATGCCTGAAACAACTCTGATTTTTGTTGCAAAATATAACAGTCTTTAAACATTTTCTTCCATTATTTTTTAACATTATAAATAATCTGATCTGTGTACAGGACAAAAAAATGAGCGAAACCCGGCTTTTTCCGGCAGAGGAAAATGCCTCGTTCGGGAAAAAATCCGGATTTCCCTCGCTGCAACTTTTTGTCCTGCACACAGAATCTGATACAAAGAAGGTGACTATGAATCTATTTCTGGATTTTTCCGTAACCGGTATTCTCATACTGGGAATCTGGATGTTTCGCTGGCCCCACAGGGCAAAATTCGGCAACCTTACCGCTGCTTTTGCTCTAACCTGTGGTGCTGCTCTGATTCTTTATCGAAATGGTACCATGCATCCCTATATTGTGCTGTTGTCCCTCGCAGTCGGTTCTTTTGCCGGATATTGGGTGGCCAAAAAAATCACCATGATTCAGATCCCGGCCATGGTTGCCTTTCAGCATGGTGCCGGAGGGGTCGCAGCTTTTTTTCTTTCCCTTGCCGAACTGATGCGGGGAGCTCAGCACCTTGGGACGATGAATGAAATTTCCGGTCTCTTCGGGCTGGCTATCGGGTCGCTGACTTTCAGCGGCAGCATGATCGCTGGTGGGAAACTGTCAAACAAGCTCGGGCAGACCCCGCGTATATTTCCGAGACACACCTTGCTTGTCATGATAAACCTTGCCTGCATTGTCGTGCTGATTATTGCGGCACTGTATGCGCCCATGGGCATCCGGATATTTCTTTATATTCTGATCATTTTCATGTCAGTTCTGTTTGGAATTATTTTTTCAGTTCGTATCGGCGGGGCTGACATGCCGGTTCTGATCTCATTCTTAAATGCAACTGCAGGACTGGCTGCCGCCTTTTGCGGCATGATTATCGAAAACAAGCTGCTGATTTCCTGCGGGGCCACTGTCGCAGCATCAGGATCAATACTGACCCACGTCATGTGCCGGGCAATGAATCGCAGTCTTTTCAGGGTTTTTGTTCCTGTTGAGGAATCCGTGCGGAAGCCGGCGGTTAATAATGAGCAGGATCGGCTTGCCGGTTCTGCTGAAAAGGAAGCCCGGCATCAGTCCGTTGGAAAAAATGGTGAAAAAGATGATGATTTTCAAAAAGCTGCTGAAATTGCCCGCAAGGCAAATAAAGTCATCATTGTTCCCGGGTATGGCATGGCCGTGGCACAGGCACAGTTCAAAGTGATTGACCTTTCAAACAAACTGCTCTCCATGGGCAAGGATGTGAAATTCGCCATTCATCCGGTTGCCGGAAGAATGCCCGGACATATGAATGTGCTTCTCGCGGAAGCGGGGGTTGACTATGATATGCTTGAAGAAATGGATACCGTAAATCCTGAGTTCAGGGATACTGATTTTTCTCTGGTTATCGGTGCGTGTGATGTGGTGAATCCCGCAGCCATAGAAACTGACGGCTCCCCCATATCCGGCATGCCGATTTTGCTTGCCCATGAATCAAAGCATGTTGTGTGCTGTAATATGGATGACAAACCCGGATACTCAGGTGTCAGAAATCCTTTGTATGAAAACAGCAATACGGTTCTGCTTCTCGGAGATGCCAAAGAGAGCATCGGGCAACTGCTTGAAAATCTTTCGGAGACAAGCCCCGCCGCTGAAGAATCCTCAGTCCGGGACAACCCTCAGGACAGTAAAAAGGAACTTTTGGATTCAGCCGTAACCGCATTGTCATCAGCCAAAAAAATTATTATTATCCCCGGATATGGTATGGCTCTGGCACAGGCACAGTTCAAAGTGGTTGAGCTGGCATCGCTCCTTGAATCAATGGGTGCGGAAGTCAGATTTGCCATTCATCCGGTTGCCGGAAGAATGCCGGGACACATGAATGTTCTTCTTGCTGAAGCAGAAGTTGATTACGACAAGCTTTGCGAGATGGATGAGATCAATTCTGAATTTTCACAGACAGACACTGTTCTTGTTTTTGGTGCCTGTGACGTGGTGAACCCGGCAGCAATGGATACCAAAGGCACTCCTATTTCCGGAATGCCTATACTGATGGCTCATGATGCAAAGAACATAATCGTATGCAATTTTGATGCAAAGCCGGGCTATTCCGGGGTTGAGAACACCTTATATGAGAATCCGAAAACGATAATGGTATTAGGCGATGCAGCATCAACTGCATACGACCTGACTGATGCATTAAAAGCGCGGAATTGATTTGGAATATGCATTTTTTTTGCCGGACGGAACGTCATCCTGTTTGCCTTCCGATGATGCGGGATACTATCAGGAGGACCGATGAGGGCGGGGTACGGGTCGGTTTCCACTGTGCGGGATGCGGTGTGAATTCTGTTTCTGCGGTTTGGGCTGCTCCGTTTGTGAGGTTGCTGTCATTTAATTTGTAGCGGCATATTCCGATTCCGGAGGTGCTGAGGGAATTTCGGGGCGGGGTGAGTTCATTCTCCGCGGGGTGATTCAGAAAAATCAGAATTTGAAAAAAACAGCTTGACATCAGAATTTCCGCATGATAACAGTTCCGGAACTTGTGAAACAGATTTATTCTGAGCTTCCGGATCTGTGGGGGGTGCGTCTGGTAACAGGCGCATCTACCCGGAAGCGGACGGCGGGGGCTGGTTCTTGATTGAAAGTCTCAGTTAATCCCCCGCCGCCGATTAACATTAGCGTTAGCTTGGTAAATGCAAAAAAAACAAACATTATATTAAAATAGTTTACGGAG
Organism: Desulfobacterales bacterium HSG2; assembly: GCA_030378035.1. Classification (GTDB taxonomy): domain Bacteria; phylum Desulfobacterota; class Desulfobacteria; order Desulfobacterales; family 4be13; genus JAUCGI01. Next base: position 1,621 of record JAUCGI010000144.1, on the reverse strand, counting down.
GTTTACACACATGACTCGTAAAGAAACCCTGCAACTTCTTGATGTGTATTTCGCTGCCCTGAAAGCTGGATGCACCGAGGATATTCCCTTCACCCACGACATCACCTTTGAAGGGCCAAAGGTCGGTACCGTCCATGGCGAGACAGAGGTCCGCAAGCTTGTCGCCGAGGTCTCCGGATCGTTCCAAAACATGGAACTCAGGATACTCGGTCATGTGATCGACGAGCATGAGGTATGCACCCGTGCCGAACTTGTCCCTGCCTGGCGGCAAGGTGGTTGCATTGTTGGACTACTTCCGCTTCAGGGATGGAAAGATTTCTCATATTCAACCCTATTTTGACCCACGCCCCATGGAGGAGATATGGGGCTTCGCTCAGAAATGAGCACAAGTGCTGGTTATGGGGGGCTTTTTGTCTTTCACTAAGAAAGCCCTTTCTTGGCTAACAATCTCTTGAAGCGGACGCAAAAAGCCGTGCCGCTGAAGAGTATGTTATATTTTTTATTGTAAAGAAGTTTGTTATGAAAGAAAAAAAAAGTTGTCTTTTCAGTTATTTTTTTATTATCCTTATTGCTCATTTTCTTTCGCCTGTCCCGCTACAGGCTGATGAGAAACTCGGACTAAGCAAAGGACAGACTGTTTATGTGCCTGCCTATTCGCATATTTACAGCGGAAACAGAGAAAGCCCTTTCCTGCTGACAGTGACATTGAGCATCAGAAACATTGATCCGAAACATCAGGTGGAAATAACTGTTGTTGATTATTATGAGACGCAGGGGAAGCGTCTGAAGAAATATTTGGATGAACCGAGAATTATAAACCCGCTGGAATCATTACGCTATGTCATACCGGAAAGCGACAAAAGCGGAGGATCGGGTGCCAATTTCATAGTCGAATGGAAATCCGGCAAATCTGTAAATCCGCCCATTGTCGAATGCATAATGATCGGCACACAGACTCAGCAGGGGGTTTCTTTTACATCTCGTGGTCGGGTGATTGTCACATCTGACGATTAAACTTATTAAAAATATAACCCGGCGTTGCTCGTGTCAGGATAAATTCAGATCGCTGGGATCGGGCGTAAGCCCGTGAAATTCGATAATGTTACCCGGTGGGTGAAGTTGTCCGGCAAAGCCCCCGTCGCCGCTTATTCTGAGCGTTAGCTGGCCTAATTAATTAACAAAAACAGGAATATAAAATGGCACTTAGCTGGAACGAAATAAAGAATCGTGCATTAAAATTCACCAAAGAATGGAAAGAAGAAACAAGAGAATATGCAGAAGCAAAATCATTTTGGGACGACTTTTTCCATGTTTTCGGTGTAACAAGAAGACGCATAGCGACATTTGAACAGCCGGTCAAAAAATTAAACAATAAATACGGTTTTATTGATCTGTTTTGGAAAGGACATTTACTTGTCGAGCATAAATCCAGAGGTAAAAATTTAGATAAAGCTTACTCTCAAGCATTGGATTATTTTAGCGGTCTAAAAGAACGTGAACTGCCGAAATATGTTCTTGTATCTGATTTTGAAAATTTTAAATTATATGATCTTGATGACCACAAAGAATATGAATTCAGCATAAATAAATTCCATAAAAATATAAAACTAGCCGGGCCGGC